>CAJXXJ010000108.1 GCA_913062745.1 uncultured Phaeodactylibacter sp. | reverse complement strand
CGTTATCTTTCGGATGCCCGGACAAACCGAGCTGGCCTTCCAGAAATTGCAGGAGGCCGCGGGGCCCCAGCTGATATACTCCGCCCTGCGTGCCCGGCGGCGGCGGCAGGGGCTGATCGTCCAGAGCCATTCCAAAGAGAATCTTCATGCTAAGCAGTTTTGGTACGCGCAGCGAGCAATTTACACAATCTGGCAGGGATGCAGGCATTCCTCTGCAGCTTATCGTGTGCAGTCGCTGAAATTTCTTTATCTTGGTAGCCTCCCCCTGTTTGTTGTCCAACATCTCAAATGAATACACCTATGTCTTACCGGATTTTACTGTTATCCATTTTCGTACTTCTGCTGCAGGCCCCCCAAACTGCCGGGGCAGCAGTAGCGCCTGTGCAACAGGAACAAATCAGCAAAGCTGAACAAAGGGCCCTGCGTAAAGCAGAACGGCGGCAGAAACGGTTTGAGCGCCGCATGGAACGGCTGGAAAAACGGATTGCAAAAAAAGAGAAGGAAGCCAATATCTGGACACTGCTGATTGGCATCGGCTTGTTCGCCGGGGGAGTAATTCTCGGAATTCTGGCCTTCGCCAACCCGTCCTGGGGTGGCTTCATTTATTTTCTGGCAGGCCTGATGATTGCAGGCGGGCTGGTCAATATCATTTACTGGATAAGGTACCGGAAAAAGTAAGGGCCCGGCTTAACCGCCGGTTTCCTTGCGCAGGTCTTCCATCTGACTGGCCCAGAGCTGCTTTTGGTCATCCACTTCGTCCTCGTCACAAAAATCAGTGATGACCAGTATGGTTTCACCGGTAACCGGTGACTTGGAGAAGTTAAACTCAAGGTATTCCTCATCGCTTTCGGCTTCTTCCCACTGAAATCGCAGGCGGCTGTCTTCCTCGTGCTCGATCAGCTCGGCCTCCTCCGCGGAGCCGCTCCAGAAAAAAGTGAAGCTGTCTCCCTGTATATCGACTTCATCGCAAAACCAGCGGACCAGGCAGGAGGGGGTGGTAAAAAACTTGTAGAGGATAGGCGGCGAAGCCTTGAACAGGAACTCTATAGTAAATTTGACTCTTTCCATTTCGCTTTGATGTAGCTTTCAGTTGGTGGAATCCTTACAGGCGGCTCAGACAGCAGCTCGGCTTCGTCCGTTTAGCGCAACGCCTACGACGCCCCACAATAAAGAATAAAAAAATGATTTTTCCAAACAGAGCCGCAGCAGGGGCCCGAAATGAAAAATGGAAAACCTGCTTTTGCCCCAAACAGAAAGGCTGCAGCACGGCAAAGCTCCGAATTTTGGCCGCGCAAGCTTGTCACAACTGTGGTGGCTTTGCCAGTGATCAATGTTTACCTGCCTTACTTTTTAGGAAGTTATGAAACTAATTTTTCCTCAACGGTGTTGGTGCTATGAACGTTAACCAAATATTACCTACCTATTGACTATAAAGGTGAAAAACCTTATTTTTGTGGGCTGTAAACGGTAATAAAAAGGGCAATTGCGAAAAGTGGGCAGGTATCATACGAACAAACAATCAGACCGTCTTTCCATAAAGACGGCCTCACCTCTGCACCTCAACTTTCCCTGTCACCTCTGCTCCCTTACCGTGGATCACTCCGCTATCGTTCAGACTATTTTAAAAATACAATAAACTCGCGTACATGAGACAGCTTAAGATAACTAAGTCTATTACTAACCGTGAAAGCCAGTCTCTGGAGAAGTACCTTCAGGAAATTGGTAAAGTAGACCTGCTGACTCCGGAAGAGGAAGTAGATTTGGCCAAACGGATCAAGCAAGGTGATCAGGCTGCATTGGAAAAGCTGACGAAAGCAAACTTGCGCTTTGTAGTTTCCGTGGCTAAGCAATATCAGAATCAAGGACTCTCTCTGAGTGACCTTATTAATGAGGGCAACCTGGGCCTGATCAAAGCAGCACAGCGCTTTGATGAGACTCGTGGTTTCAAATTTATCTCCTACGCCGTTTGGTGGATCCGGCAGTCTATCCTGCAGGCACTGGCAGAACAGTCCCGTATTGTCCGCCTTCCGCTCAACAAAGTAGGCTCCCTCAACAAGATCAACAAAGCCTTCTCTGAGCTGGAGCAGGAGTACGAACGCGAGCCTTCTGCTGATGAGCTGGCTGATATGCTGGAAATTGCTACCGAAGAGGTGGAAACCACACTCGGCGTAGCTGCCCGCCACGTGTCTATGGATGCTCCTTTTGTGGAAGGTGAAGACAACTCACTGCTCGATGTACTCGAGAACAGCAGTACCCCAAGCACAGACTCTAAGCTGGACTACCGTGAATCCCTGCGCCGTGAAATCGAGCGCTCCCTGGGTACGCTCACCGACCGGCAGTGCGATGTCATCAAGCTGTACTTCGGTATCGGCGTGGAGCACCCGATGTCTCTGGAAGATATTGGTGAAAAATTTGGCCTTACGCGCGAGCGGGTTCGCCAGATCAAGGACAAAGCCATTAATAAGCTTCGCTCTGCCAACCGCAGCAAGCTGCTTAAGAATTACTTAGGCGCATAATTTTATAATAGACTTAGTAGAAAAGAGTTAGCCGGAGGTATGTACGCCTCCGGCTTTTTTATTTTATCGCTTGTGAGTTGTCAGGCTATATCTATTGACAGGCGCACTAGCGCAGCAGCGTCACATCACCCTGCAGGAGCTCTGCCTCTTCCTGCTCCTCTAGCCGGTAGCGCAGATAGTAGAAGTAAACCTCTGAAGGCGCCGGATTGCCATCAAGGGTGCCATTCCAGGCTTGGGCGGGGCGGCTGCTTTCAAAAACGGCTTCCCCCCAGCGGTTGTAGACGCTGAATTCATAGAGCTCAAAGTCCGGCTCGTCACAGCTGCTCACAAAGCCAAAAGCATCGTTTACGCCATCCCCATTGGGCGTGAAAGTATTGGGGATGGAAATCATGCACTCCAGCGTATCGCAATCGATAAATTGCAGTAGCAAGGTATCCGTCGCGGTACCGCAGGCATTGGCCCCCGACACGGTGATCAGGGAATCTGCGCCCTGTTCCACTTCAATTTGCTCCGAGGTTGCCCCGGTAGACCAAAGCAGGGAGTCAAGGGCTGAGCCTGCCACCGACAGCTGCGCCGGCTCGCTTTCGCAAAATACGCCCTCTTCGGAACCATTGTCTGCCACGATTTCAATGCCGGGCTCGCTGAGGGCTTCTACTTCCAGGACTGCATTTGCCGTAAGGCTGCCATCACAGCCACCCTCTACGGTGACGCTGTAGAAACCGGATTCGCTCACGGTGATTTCCACCGTGCTATCGCCGGTAGACCAGAGGTAACTGTCCACAGGGCCGACTGCTTCCGCACGCAAGGCCAGAGTCTCGCCGGGGCAAAACTCAGCAGCCCCCTCCACGCTTACGCTTAATGTCCCGTTATCTTGTATGAGTACAATGGTGTCTGAAACGCTTTCGCACGCATTGCTGATTGTAAGGCTGTAGGTCCCGGCTTCACTGAGTTCGAGCGTGGGGGTATCTGCTCCGGTGGACCATTCATAGGTAGCACCAGGCAGCTGCCCTACCGGGCCGATGGTACGTGTTTCTCCCGCACAGAGTACAAGCGTATCCGGCCCAAGGTCAAGTGACAGAACAGGCCCATCCTGTGCGAAGAGGTGGTCCGTAAAATTAGGAAGGCCAAAGTAAGGTGTATAGTCATTGCCTTCCGGCAATTCGATGACTTCGCGTACTAACTGAGGGTTATCGGTATTGGCGCAGGTGATGGCAGAGAGAAGCGGACGCTCGACATTGAAAAACGGAGACTCCAGGTAGTAGAGGTTGCCGTCCGGTGCCACCTGCATCTGCCCGATGATTACCTGGTCCGGCAGCGTACCGAATACTGTCCGGCTGCCCACAATATCCGCAGCCTGCAGGTCGTACTGCGCAGCCTCAGGTTGGGTGTCGGTCAGCTCGATAGTGTAGAGGTAACGGCTGTTGGGAGAAAAGGCGCGGGAACGGGCCTGTGTCTCCGGCGGCAGCGCCACCACCGTACTGATATCGCCGGTGCTGTTATCAAAGCGGAAGAGGCTCCCGCCGGTGTATATCCATTCTGACGACGGAGAGATTTTGATGGAACCGCCGATGCTGAAACTGGTATCTATCGGTACAAAGTCAGTAGGCTGTATGCCTTCCTCTGTGACCAGCAATCGCACGAAGCGGTTGTTGTCGCCGGTATTATCAGCGGAGAGTATCCAGTAGTCCTTTTCGTTGGCGTGCTGTGTGCCACTCAGGGATTCGAAGAGCGGCACCTGTATACGCTGATCGGCAACCGTTACCCCGCCAAGCCCCCCGTTGAGGCTCATATCGATTTCGAAGAAGGAAAGCCCGCGGCCCTGCGGCTGCCCTGCCACATCACCGCCGATGTTGAATTCCACTTCCTCCATGGTAAAAAGGTAGTATTCTTCGCTTGTACCCGGCTTGGGGATGATGAGAGCAGACTGCCGGGCGCTAAACCCGCCGCCTTCTTCACCGGCCATATCGTACATCAGCTCGTGGTTTCGGTTCCAGATGCCGCCCGGATGCTGCCCGGACGTTTCCGGCGGGCGCCCTCCCCCATTGGTGTAGAAAAGCAGCTGCCCGTTTTCGTCGCTGTAGGAGGCACAGCCTTCGAAGGTCAGGATCGCCCCATCCGTCAATAGCTGCGGAGCCCCGGAGGAAAAATCAAGGCCGGCCTTTTCACCAAAGTACCAGATATTGCCTTGCTGCTGAGCAGACAGTTGGAGCGCGAAAAACGACAAAAAAATCAGGATTAGCTTGTTCTTCATGGGATGCTTGTTCTGAATGATTACATCCGCAAATGTAGGAAATATCGCAAGAGTATGACAGCCTGAGCGCTTCAGTGACTGTTCATTTTTTGCTAAATTACCCGAAAAACAAACAGTATGGGATTACGTGTAGCGGTTATTGGAGCCGGATGTTCCGGGCTTGCAGCCATTAAGAACCTGCTGCAGGCCGGAGTAAAGGAGGTGGTATGCTACGAAAAAAACGATCAGATTGGCGGCAACTGGGTCTTCACCGCAGGCACTTCGCATTCGAGCGTATGCGAAACAACGCACATTATCTCTTCCAAGCGCTTGTCAGAGTTTGAAGATTTCCCGATGCCGGACCATTATCCGGACTACCCTTCCCACCGGCAGGTACTGGCTTATTTTCAGGCTTACGCCAAAGCGTTTGAGCTGGAGCGCCATATCGAGTTCAACACGGAAGTGGTGGAGGCCAAAGAGCTCCCGGATAAAAGCTGGGAGCTGGAACTCAGCGATGGCCGCACAGAGGCTTTTGATTTTCTGCTGGTAGCCAACGGCCATCATTCTGTGCCACGCTGGCCGGAGGTGGAAGGTGAATTTAGCGGCATTTACCTGCACGCTCATTCCTACAAGTCCAATGCTCCCTACGCGGGCAAACGGGTGCTCGTGGTAGGCGCGGGCAATTCCGGCTGCGACTGTGCGGTGGAGATCAGCCGGGTAGCAGAACGCGTGGACATTAGCATCCGGCGGCCTACCTATATTGTACCGAAGTTCATGATGGGAAAACCCACGGACACTTACAACGCCATCATGCAGTACATCCCGAAGGCGATACGCGAACCGCTGCTACAGTTCAGCCTGAAGCTACAGATCGGCAGGTATGAGCAGTACGGGCTACCACAGCCGGATTATCCGGTAACGAAAGCCCACCCTACGCTGAACTCTGAGCTGCTTTACCGAATCCGGCACGGAAAGGTACAGCCGCGCGCCGGCCTGGTCGCATTTGAAGGGGAGAAAGCCATTTTTGCGGACGGAGCGGAAGCAGTTTACGATGCCGTGGTGGCGGCGACGGGCTACCGCATTGCCTTTCCCTTTTTCAGCCGGGATTTATTTGATTTTGAAAATGCTTACCGGATTCCATTGTACCTGCGGATGCTGGCACCGGGGCACCCAAAGGTATTTTTCATCGGGCTGGTACAACCTCAGGGCTGCATCTGGCCTTTGTCCGACTTACAAGCCAAGCTGGCCGCCAACCATATCATGGGCCGCTGGCCCCTACCGGATAATTTGCAGGAACTGGCAGAGGAGGAATGCCGGCAGATTGAGCGCGATTTTCTGCACGCCCGCCGGCATAGCCTGGAGGTGCATTTTCATCCATTTGCCCGTAAGCTGCGCAAAGCCATTCCTGATCAGGCCCCTGCCTGGCCGGCAAAGCCTGATCATGCATTTCTCAGTTCGTCCTGATACTCGCGCAGTACTGCCCAGTCTCCGCTGCTTGCCAGCCGTGCCTGCGTTGGCCAGGAGCCGGATATGGGAACGAGGGCAGAAAAACCAGAGGCCTCAAGGATATTCAGCAGGTCTTCGGAGCTTGTAGCCGCCAGTTTACCCCAGGTTTCAATCCCGGCAGAGTTGAGTGCTTCTTCCACATCCTGATCGATGCCTTCGATGATCGTCAGGTCGGTAGGGCGGGTGGAAAGTGGGGCTACCGGTGCATCCATGCCACGGCTGCGGACCTCGCTTGAGGCTAGCTGAGCGGCTTGCTGTACCCAATTGTCTTTCTCGATACGGCCAGGGAAGTACCCGATTTGCTCCGTTACTTCTTCTATGCGCCCGGAGTCCCAGGTGCTCATCTCTTCATAGGTGTACACCCCGATATTGTTGAGCTGCTGCTGCAGAAAAGGCCCGATCCCTTCAATTTTGGTCAGGTCGTCCTTGTCCGGGTGCTCTACCGGCTCGATCTTGTCGGCCAGTATGGTTTTCTCCGGATTGAAATTGGGCTGCGGCTCCTCGTCGATCACCTCAGCATCCGGCAATCCGGGCATAGGGTGTACGCTGCTGTGGTCGGCATCTTCGGCAGCTACGCCACTCTGCAGGGCGGTATTAGCAAGTACGCCGGGCCCTACCGCTCTGACGCCCCGCATTTTTTCGTGTAGCGCAGCATTATCGGCGGCCAGCTCATCGAGGCGGCGCTCCAGTATTTCCATACGCTGACGGGTTGCGTTATAGGTGCTTTGCATTTCCGCCAGGTTGTCTTCGGTGCTGCTTTCCTGCTGCAGGGCGCTGCGCAGTTCTTCGTTCTGGGTTTGCAGGCGGGCCACTTCGGCATTGAGCTCTTCCACTACAGACTGATAGGAGTCGTCAGACTGTCCGCCTTCCTCCAACTGCCGCTTGAGCTGAAAGATCTGTTTGTTGAGCTCTTCCTTTTCGGTTTCCAGCCGTTCGGCGCGGGCTTCTGCTTCTTGCGTATTGAAGCTTAATTTTTTGAGGTCCGCTTCTTTCAGGTTGAGCTGTTCGCGCAAATTTTCCAGCTCGGCATTAAGCTCGGCTAACGCTTTTTTTTTCTCCTTCAGCTCTCGCTTCAGTTGCATCACACGGCGGCTGCGCAGTACATAGCCGAGCAAGATGCCCAGCAGGAAGGCCGCCAGCATGACGATCAGGATAAAGATGCTATCCTCGGAGGTAAATTGGCTAAAGAGATTGCTGAAATCCATAGGTATTTGGTTTGAGTGTGTTTATTACTGATTTTCTGTGGCTTCGGGGGGTGTTCCTGCTTCCAGAACGAAATTGACCCGCCGGTTCTTTTGCCGCCCTTCCGGATTGTCTTTGCCTTCGGAGGTCGAGTTGGGGGCTACGGGCCGGCTTTCGCCCTCAGAGGCGACTTCAATTGGGGCGATGACGCCCAGGCTGTCGACGAAGTACTGCCGGGCGTTCTGCGCACGCCGCAATCCGAGGTCGAGATTGTAAGCGTCAGACCCTATGCTGTCGGTATGCCCAATGATGGTCATGCTGGCTTCGGGGTTTAGGTCCAAATACGTTTTCACCGAATCTGCATACAGCCGCAGGGAGGACTCGGGTGTAAAGACATCGGAATTGTATTCGAAATTGGCATCGGAGAAGGTCATATTTTTAAAGGTGAATACGACTTTCTCAAAGCCGTCGCCCTTTGCATTGGGATCATAAAGCTCGAAGAAAGCCGGCTCCTGCAGATTTTCGGCCTCACTGATGCCGTAATCGAGGGAGAAGCGGTCCTGCTCCATGCCCCGCTTTACCATCAGCTTGCGGATTTGGTCTGCCCGGGCCAGGCCGAGGTTTTCGAAAAAGCCCGGGGCGATATTGCTTTCGCTTTCCCGGTACAAGGCGGTAATGGTCACATTGCGATCTGGCCGCGCTTGCAGGATTTGCGCGAGGGTATCGAGGAAGGCTTCGTTGCTGGCATTGAGCCGGGGTACGAGGCTGGCAGAATCAAAGGCGAACTGATCATATTGGTCCAGCAATACGGTATCTTGCTCGGTGAGCTGCAAGGTGGCTGGCCGATGGTCTTGCACTACGGGTTCGCAGTTTTGCCGGACTTGACAAACGAAGTACCAGCGTGCCCAAATGGCGAAGACGAGGAAGGCTAGAAACAGAAGGAAGGCTAGGAACCGCATGTGTGTTATTCTGGTTGATTGATCGTTTCGATTAGACAAAATAGGTTTTTCGGTGATTTATTGCCAATAGAATTGTTATTTTTCCAAAAAGCAGCTACGATGAAAGCCAGATTTACCGACAATAGTATCCGCCTGAGGCTACGGAAGTCAGATATTGCGACCCTTAAGGAGAATGGGGAGGTGACCATGAGTATTGGCTTTTTGCCTGGGCCTTTTCACTTTACGCTGCGGGTTGATACGCAGAGCAAAGCGATGGGTGCAGAGCGCTACCGGGATGGCATTGTAATTGCTTTGCCGGCGAAGATGGGCCTGGAGTGGATGGATACGGACCGGGTCGGCCTTGAGGGTACGATGCCTGCGAATAACGGGGAGGTGCTGAATATTCTGGTGGAGAAGGATTTCCCCTGTGCGCACCGGCCTATGGAGGATAAATCTGATACGTTCCACGAATTGGGTTAGCCACGGATTTTCCGCGGAGGTGGCGGGTTTGCCCACGAATGTGCACTAATGCACACGGATGCTTTCGCGGGGGATACCACGGAGGGACTCCCATCCGTGACTATCTGTGGACAAAAAAGACAGGATTGCCCACGGATGTGCACTAATGCACACGGATGCTTTCCAGGGGATACCCCGGAGGGACTCCCATCCGTGCTCATCCGTGTTCATCTGTGGGCAAAAAAGACTGGC
>CAJXXJ010000107.1 GCA_913062745.1 uncultured Phaeodactylibacter sp. | reverse complement strand
GTTCGCGCGAAGCTATTTAGGTCAAGATTAAGCTTATCTCCCTGGTTCTCTCACTTCCTCAATATCCTTCACCAAAAGCTATTCTTTCATCGGATCTTTCGTAACAATTCCCAAGTCTCTAAGAACTATCGATAGCAATGATTTCAGCGTTTCCCCAGAAATCCAGGATCAGCATTTGCGGTAGTTTTGGCAACGATTGTTAACGAATTGGCGAAGTTGATTGAAGTTGTCTCGACTTAGTTGAAGTTGATTGAAGTCAAGTAAAGTTCAACCAATTCCGCCAGAATGCCTATTGGGCAAAGACTGTAGCGATTTCCTGATACAAAACTCAAAAGAAGCGAGAGTATTTGCTCACCGAGGCTGATCTAGCTGCTGCCTGTTGTGATGACCAAAGCCGTGTCATCGACTGCCAAAATTGCCCAAAAAAGCAGATATAGAAGCCAAAAAAGCGGATATTCATGATCAAAAACCGTCATAAGCATTAGATATAGAAAGATATAGAAGTTGATAAACTGTGATTTATCAAGGGTTTCAAGGTTTACTAGTCGCGCTAAGCTCATGACTGAACAATGCAAAATTCAAAATTAAGAATGCAGATTAAGGCAGTGGAGACCTTGCTGAGAGAGTCTCTTGCATGTTGAACTTAGAATTTTGAATTGATTTGCGATCCTGTCCGGTCATATTGATCAAACCGTCGAACGCTGCCTAGAGCACTCAACGGTGCTGACAATCCAAGACACCACTGAACTGGACTTCAGCACTCACCGTCACACTCGCGGTTTAGGCCCCATCAGTGATGCCTCAGCCACCGGACTCAAAGTCCACCTCACCCTGTGTAGTAGTGATGCCGGAGTCCCCTTGGGCATCTTGCAAGAAACCGTGTGGGCCAGAGAGAAGACCCGGCGTGGTGCGGGCTATCGCGATCGTCAAACGGCGATTGAAGAAAAAGAAAGCTACCGCTGGCTGGAGCATCAGCTGCAGCAAGGCGCTGAGTTGACCGAGTACGATCTGGGCGTCAGGCTCGACGAGTACCGGGCTGCGGAGGGCGACTATCAGGGAGCGAGCTTCCCGGCTATCGTGGGCTACGCAGGCAACGGGGCCATCGTACACTACCGGGCTACAGCGCATAATGCCGCGGTGGTGCGCCCGGAAGGGGTGCTGCTGCTGGATTCCGGCGGGCAGTACCTGCAGGGCACTACAGACATTACCCGCACAGTAGCCCTGGGGCCGGTAGGAGCGGAGGTTAAAAAACATTACACCCTGGTGCTCAAAGGCAATATTGCGCTGTCGCGTGCAGTTTTCCCGGAAGGGACTACCGGCGTACAGCTCGATACCCTGGCACGGGCACCGCTTTGGCAGGCCGGGCTCAACTACGGTCATGGCACCGGCCACGGCGTAGGGCATTTTCTGAATGTGCACGAAGGGCCACAGGGCATTACGCCCAATCCGCGTGGCGTGCGGGGGCAGACTCCGATCATGCCGGGCATGCTTACTTCCAACGAGCCGGGCTATTACCGGGAAGGGGCCTATGGCATCCGCATTGAAAACCTTGAGCTTTGCGTAGAAAAGATGGAATCAGAGGAGACGAAGTATTACGGTTTTGAGCCGCAGACCCTGTTCCCAATCAGTACGGAGCTGATTGATCAGTCGCTGCTCAGCCCGGAAGAGCAGGCCTGGCTCAACGAATATCATGCCCGCGTGTTTGAAGAACTGAGCCCGCAGCTTAATGCTGACGAGAGGGCATGGCTGAAGGAGCGCTGCCGGGCTATTTAAGTTTTGACTATGATGACTACCACCGACCGAAAAGACATACGTCAGCTGCGTATGCCGGAGCTGAAGCAGCTGATCGAGGAAATGGGCGAAAAGAAATTTCGTGCCCGGCAGATACACGAATGGCTTTGGCAAAAAGGCGCCCGCTCGTTTGAGGAGATGACGAACCTGTCGAAGGAGCTGCGCGAGCGCCTGCAGGAACGCTTTGTGATCAATGCGATTACCGAAGATGCCGTGCAGCACAGCCTCGATGGCACGATCAAGTCCCGGTTCCGCCTGCACGATGGTTACCTGATCGAGTCGGTGCTTATTCCGGTACCCGATGACAAGCGCTTCACGGTGTGCGTTTCTTCACAGGTGGGCTGCAGCCTGAGCTGTAAATTCTGTGCTACGGGCCGTATGAAGCGGGAGCGCAACCTGGACGCTGCCGAAATTTTTGACCAGGTGGTGATGGTCAATCAGCAGTGTGAGGAAGCTTTCGGCCACCCGCTTACCAATATTGTGTACATGGGTATGGGCGAGCCGCTGCTGGCCTATAAAAATGTGCTGGAGAGCATCGACCGCATTACGGCTGAAGACGGGCTCAATATGTCGCCCCGCCGCATCACTGTCAGTACAGCGGGCATCGCCAAAATGATGAAGCGCCTGGCGGATGATGCCGTGAAGGTCAACCTGGCCCTGTCCCTGCACGCTGCGGATGATGAAAAGCGCAACGAGATTATGCCCATTAATGAGCAGAATAACCTGGAGGTGCTCATGGATGCCCTGCGCTACTACTATCGGCAGACCCGCAACCGCATCAGCTATGAGTACATCACTTTCCAGGATTTCAACGACAGCCTCGAAGACGCTGCCAACCTGGCAAAGCTTTGCACTGATTTTCCCGTAAGGGTCAACATCATTGAGTACAACCCGATTGACGGAGCTCCTTTCCGCAAGTCCGCTGAGCACCGCATTGACGACTTTGCCCGTTACCTGCGCGAGCGTGACATCATGGTGACCGTGCGCCGCAGCCGGGGCAAGGATATCGATGCGGCCTGCGGGCAGTTGGCGAATAAGTGAAAAAGTTTTTCAAAAAACTCCGTGGACAACGCTAAGCTCATTTAAGTATTCTAAAAATCAAGCATAGTTTTGCATGAGCAGCCTTTCCGATATTCGCAACTTTCTTTCCAAGCTTACCCTCCCCCGCTTGTGGAATGCTGCCAAAGTCTTATCCTCCTATTACCTGACCCGGCTGCTGCGCCGGCCGGTACAGTGGGGGCTGCCCATTACCATCTCTATAGAGCCGACTACCGCCTGCAACCTGCGCTGCCCGGAATGCCCGAGCGGCCTGCGGGCCTTCACCCGGCCTACCGGTAACCTCAAAGAGGATTTTTTCCGCAAAACCATCGCTGAACTCAAGCGGGAGCTGATCTATCTCATCTTTTACTTTCAGGGCGAGCCGTATATCAACCCTAAGTTCCTGGATATGGTCCGCCACGCTTCGCAGCAGGGCATTTATACCATTACGTCCACCAACGGGCATTTCCTCAACCGGGAAAACGCCCGGCGCACTGTGGAGAGCGGCCTGGACCGGCTGATTATCTCAGTGGACGGGACTTCGCAGGAGACTTACGAGAATTACCGCAAGGAAGGCAAGCTGGAGGTCGTATTGCAGGGCGCGCGCAATGTAGTGGAAGCCAGGCGGGAACTCAACAGTACCCGGCCCCACATCATCTTTCAGTTCCTGGTCGTTCGGCCTAATGAACACCAGATACCGGAAATCCACCGGCTGGCAGAAGAGATCGGGGTAGATGAGGTAAAACTCAAAACAGCACAGGTGTACGATTATGAGCACGGCAACCCGCTCATTCCCCTCAACGAGAAGTACGCCCGATACGCCCGGCAGGAGGATGGCACCTACCGCGTAAAAAACAAGCTGCTCAACCACTGCTGGAAGCTCTGGCACGCCTGCGTGATCACCTGGGATGGGCTTGTGGTGCCCTGCTGCTTCGACAAAGATGCGCTGCACCGCCTGGGCGACCTCAAGGAGCAGCCCTTCCGGGAGCTATGGCAGGGCCCGGCTTATCAGTCCTTCCGCCGGCAGCTACTGCAGGGGCGGGATCAGATTGATATCTGTACCAACTGCACAGAAGGATGCAAAGTGTGG
Source organism: uncultured Phaeodactylibacter sp. (assembly GCA_913062745.1). Lineage (GTDB taxonomy): Bacteria > Bacteroidota > Bacteroidia > Chitinophagales > Saprospiraceae > Phaeodactylibacter. The sequence continues at coordinate 5,204 of CAJXXJ010000107.1, read as the reverse complement.
GCCTGAGCAGTGTACGCCAGCGCAAAGTGAACGAAATTCCCGGCTGTAGTGTTGATTTCCAGCCAGATAAGTTATTTTTGCGATCCGAATTCAGAAGACAGATAGTAATATGTTTCCAGAATATGATGTCATAGTAGTAGGGGCGGGCCATTCCGGTTGCGAAGCAGCAGTAGCTGCCGCTAATTTGGGCGCGCGCGTCATGCTTGCGACCATGAATATGAACACCATCGCGCAGATGTCCTGCAACCCGGCTATGGGCGGGGTTGCCAAAGGGCAGATCGTGCGGGAAATTGACGCCCTGTGCGGGTACTCCGGTATCGTTACCGACCATACGATGGTGCAGTTCCGCATGCTCAACCGCTCCAAAGGGCCGGCGATGTGGAGCCCGCGCGCGCAGAGCGACCGCATGCTCTTTGCTGCAAAGTGGCGGGAAATGCTGGAGGCCAACGAGCGTATCGACTTCTGGCAGGAAATGGTGACGGGCATAGTGGTGAAGGACGGGCGTGCAGTAGGCGTACGTACCGGGCTCGGGCTGGAAATTCCCGCTAAGTCCGTAATTCTCACCAACGGCACTTTCCTGAACGGCATCATTCACATCGGGGAAAAGCAGTTTGGCGGAGGCCGGGCCGGCGAGCGTGCCGCTAAAGGCATCACGGAGCAGCTGCAGGAGCTGGGTTTTGAAGCCGGGCGCATGAAAACCGGTACGCCACCCCGCCTCGACGGCCGCACAATCGACTGGGAGGCGCTGGAAACACAGCCGGGCGACGAAGAGCCGGGCAAGTTCTCCTACACCGATACGCCGGTGGCTAAAAGGCAGTTGCCCTGCCATATTGCCTATACCAGTCAGGAGGTGCACGATACCCTGAAGGAAGGCTTTGACCGCTCGCCTATGTTCAACGGGCGTATACAGGGGCTGGGGCCACGGTACTGCCCTTCTATCGAAGATAAAATCGACCGCTTCGCAGAGCGCGACCGGCATCAGCTGTTTGTAGAGCCGGAAGGCTGGAGCACCTGTGAGGTATACGTCAATGGCTTCTCCTCCTCTCTGCCGGAGGATGTGCAGTACAAGGCACTGCGCAAAATCCGTGGTTTCGAAAATGCCAAGATGTTCCGGCCGGGCTACGCCATTGAGTATGATTTCTTCCAGCCCACACAACTACGGCCTACCCTGGAGACCCGCCTGGTGAAGAACCTGTTTTTTGCCGGCCAGATCAATGGGACGACCGGCTACGAAGAGGCCGGCTGCCAGGGCCTGATCGCCGGCATCAACGCGGTCCGGAATACCCGGGACGAAGAGCCGTTCATCATCAAGCGCTCGGAAGGCTACATCGGCGTACTCATTGATGACCTGGTGAATAAAGGTACCAAAGAGCCTTACCGCATGTTTACCTCGCGGGCGGAGTACCGCATCCTGCTGCGGCAGGACAATGCAGACCTCCGCCTGACTCCGCTTGCGCAAAAGCTGGGGCTGGAAGGCGCAGAACAGCGCATGCACCGGGTAAAAGCCAAAGAGGAGGCCGCAGAGGCAATCAGCAAATTTGTGCGCGATCTCAGCGTGGAGCCCGGACAAATCAACCGCTACCTGGAAAGTATCGGTTCACAGCCGCTGAAGCAAAAAGTAAAGCTGCACAGTGTACTGCTGCGGCCGCATGTATCTGTAGAAGGGCTGCGGGAAGTGGTGCCAGCCCTGCAGGAGTTTTTGCACGGCTACGAGCCGGAGTTCGTCGAGCTGGCAGAAGTCAATATGAAGTACGAGGGCTACATAGAACGCGAGCGTGAACGGGTGGATAAGATGACCCGCCTTGAGCAAGTGACGCTGCACGACAGCCTGAACTATGAGGAATTAAAGTCCTTGTCTTCGGAAGCGCGGGAAAAGTTGTCTAAATTGCGGCCCCGAACAGTAGGGCAGGCCAGCCGCATCAGTGGAGTGTCCCCCGCCGATATCTCGGTACTGCTGGTGCATATGGGCCGATAATCGAAACTTGCTTATGAAGCTGACCAAAGTATTGAACCTCCTGATTGCTATTACGCTGCTGGGCATCACCCTTACGGCCTGCGGGCCTGATACCGTTGAAGCCCGGCTGTACGGTGAGTGGAAAAACAAGAGGGAGCATACCTATGTCTTCAGGGAAGGTGGCAGTGCTATGTGGATTTATCCCGTAGGAGAAAAAACTGACACCTTCTTTATGGAGTACCGCATCGATGACACTCAAACTCCGATAGCACTGGACTTCTACAATTTCGAAAATGGCCCTATGAAAGGGAAAACCCTGTACGGTGTGGCGGAATTTGTGGAGGACGACAGGGGAGAAGCGGTCCGTCTTAATTTCCGCGCCGGAGACGATGAAAGCGTCCGGCCGGAAGATACCGGGGAAGGAGGAGCCCGCCTGTACGTGCGTTTGTAAGCAATTTGCTTGAATTTGTTTTTCTGAGATACAATACTGCAGGCAGCAGGAAGCGTTAATGCCTTGTTATCAAACATCGGGCCCCAAAGCAGGCGTTTAAGAGCCGGAACGGGGCACCGGTGTTGAGCACCCAATTTCAAAACATAACGCTTCTTCATGAAAGAATTCAGCCTGATTGTATTTCTGACCTTTCTATTCTTCGCCTCCTCTGCACAAGTCATTCCTTATCAGGAGCTTCCCCGGCCAGCCTCCAAGCCCGGCACAGATATTTATCTGCGGTTTGAAAGCCCCGGGGATGAAATCATCATCGAGGATGGCTACCTGACTCATCAGTCCAAAAATTATCACCACGAGGAGGGCTACGCCACCGCCGTTTCCAGCCAGTCTGTAGCGGAGTCTGTCCCGCTCGACGGGCGTCAGCTTACCATTTTGAAAGAGCGGATTGCCAGCAGCAACTTTTATCAGGCCCGGGTTACCTCCGGCAGCCGTATGGGCGGGGAGCATTCTTTGCACATCCGTACCGATCAGGGAGAAAACCGGCTGGTGTTCGCAGGCAACCCCGATTATGCCGGCGCACCTCCTGCCTACCGGCGCATTGTAGACTATTTGTGGCAGCTCATCATTGAGGTAGAGCAATAAGCACTAACGCCCGGGCAGTTGTCGAAACCAGCCGGGCAGCGCCGCTTCAGTGGGTTTATCATTTGGGGTAAACCCACTGTGGCCGGTGCCGCCTTCGCTCAGGTCAGAAGGGTATTTCCACCACAGCATGCCCTGGCAGGATGCTCCTTTTTCTATAAAAACCTGCATGGCGGCAGCGTATGCCATTTCCTGTGCCTGCCCGTCGTAGCCCTGCCCCCGCCCATCCTCGTGCGGGCTCTTCCAGGGGGCCGGGTTGCTGCTGAAGCCAATTTCGGTAAACAAAAGAGGGCGCTTCCATTTCCGGCTCAACTTCAGGGCCATATCCATTTTTTTGGCGAAAGCCAGTTGTAGCTGCTCCGGCTCCGGGCGATCCTCCTGGCTAAGCGGATAGTAACAGTCCAGCCCAATGAGATCGAGCGACTGCCAGAAATCAATATTTTCAAACTCCTCCCCCCAGTTTGCTGCGTAAGTGACCGGGCCTCCGTAAATACTGCGTAACTGCTCGATCAGCCGTACCCACTGCTCTGACTGCTGTTGGGTCGCTTTCGCAAACTCCACGCCCACGCACAGCACATCCAGCTGATAAATTTCCGCAATCAGCGCATAGTGCCGCATCCACCGGTAATAATGGCTGAAAAATGCCTGCCAGTCTGATTCACTTGTCATCTCTACGTCTCCGGGCCAGTGGCCACCCCCCAGCCATACCTGTGGCTTAAGCACTACGGCCATTCCCAGCTGCCGGCTCAGTTGTGCATCGCGTATGATGCTCTCGTCCGTCTCTGTGCCCGCCCGCCGCATCAGTGGGAGCGGAGCAGGTCGGTGAGGAGACCGCAGGTAAGAGTAGGGGACAAGTGCAAGCGCATTAGCGCCCAGGCGACCCTGTTCTCTGATGGCTGCTTCCGCAAAACGGGATCCGTATCCATTAAAAACAGAGTAGCCCTCATGGGCGAAGTTGAACCCTTTCAGATAAGGCAACGGTTGGGTACGCGCCTGCGGCCGGGCTTTGGGGTATTGGTTGATGTGCTCTTTCCAGCGTTTTTCCCATTCGTCTGCAGAGAGGCCGCTGCCGGATGGCCAGGTTGGATAGGCGGCTAAAAAACGTTCTGTGCCGTAATGGTTCAGCAAAAAATCAGCCAGGCTGGCTGCAGCTGCTCCCCGCACATACCCGGAAACCTCGGGCCGGTCATTGCTATTCAGCAGCTCGGCGAGAGGCGGTAAGTTGCCGCCTTGCTGTAACAAAGCTGCCCAGTGGCGAAAACCTTTGAACTGCCATTCGGGGTTCTGAGCTATGGCGAGGCCTTCCTCCAGTGCTAAAGTCGCCGGCTTGCCCAGTGCTTTGCGCAATAACAGCTGATTTTGCGGGCCAAGCTGAGCAGTGCCAAAGTAAGGGCTGCTTACCAGAGCGAGACGGGATTCTTCAAACAAAATCTGTACCGGCTGCGTGTCATTCAGCTGCAGCCCCTTTGCTTCACAGGAAGCGTAGACGGATACGGGGATCGGCGCTGCAGGGTAGATGTTAAGGCCCAGCGACTGCTGCAGCTGCTCCGCCTGTTGCAAACATGCTGCCGCCAGCTGCTCTGCCCGCTCCTCTCCTTCCATAGAAAGTGGAGCGCTGAAGTGGTACACTGCCGTCCGGTAATTCAATTGTTGGTTATCTTTCAGAAAAAACTGCCGGTCGGGCTGTGGCACCCAGCTTTGGGGGTCATACTGCCCCATCAGGATGCGCTGTTGGCCTTCAAAGAGTTCGTACTGCCAGCTTCCCCAGCCGAAGAAAGAGGTATTCTCCGCGTAGCGTCTGTCCAGCGCTTGTTTCAGTTCGGCCTGATCGTAGGCAGTGGCAATGTAAATTGGAAACCGGGGCGCAAAGGGGTTGGGGTGAAAGGAGAGGAAGGCGACAGAAGAGGAAGCCTGCAGCGCTTTTCCGTTGAGTTGTATTTGCCCCTCTGTCCAGTTCAGCGCAAAGCCTTCGGGCAGCAGCCGGATAGCCGGGTTCGATTGGGGGCTCCCGAGCAACATCACGGCTCCTGCAGCAAGCTGCTCTTTCTGAAAGGTATCCGCTTGTATCAGTTCCACGCTTATGTTTTGCATGCTGGCTTTAATATTCCGGGCACTTTCGGCCAGCCCTTCCGGGAAAAGGATACGGAGCGACCGCGCGGCGAA
>CAJXXJ010000106.1 GCA_913062745.1 uncultured Phaeodactylibacter sp. | reverse complement strand
CGGAAACCGGCACTGCAGGATTTGCTGCGGGAGATCGCCCGGAGGCACGAGACCGGGCTGCACCCTTCGTATCGTTCCAATGCTGACACGAGTCAGGGGGAGCGGGAGCAGCAGCACTATCAATTCATTACCGGCAAACTGCCGGTACGCAGCCGGCAGCACTTTCTGAGGCTGCACCTTCCCGGCACCTATCAGCAGCTGATGAGCCGGGGGATTCGGGAGGACTATACAATGGGCTTTGCTGATCAGCCGGGGTTCCGGGCGGGGCTGGCAGTGCCTTTTCCCTGGTATGACCTGCAGCGCGAGGCCGTGCAGCCGCTCACGGTGTATCCTTTTCCATTTATGGATGGCACCCTGCGGCAGTATATGCAGCTTGCTCCGGAAACAGCTATGGAGGAGATGCAGGAGTTGATTGCCACTACTAAAAGGGTGGGTGGGCTGCTCATCCCGGTTTGGCACAACAGCTCTTTTTCCGAACAGCATGGCTGGGGGGGCTGGCAAAAGGTTTACGAATTTTTGTTACAGCAGGGCGCGAGCTGAATTTTTGCCTCCTTAAGTACCAAGTGCGGAGGATAAGCCCTATTTTGCGGACCGCAGGAAAACCTACTCTACATGTTCAACTTAAGCACAAAGCCTTCCATAGCTAACCGGTACATCGCTGAAATCCGGGATGTCAATATTCAGCAGGACAGCATGCGGTTCCGCCGCAACCTGGAGCGCCTCGGGGAGGTGCTGGCTTATGAACTCAGCAAATCGCTGAACTACGAGCCGCAATCCGTAGAAACGCCGCTCGGGGAAGCTACAGTGGAGTTGCCACAGCAACCCATCGTGCTGGCCACCATTCTGCGGGCCGGATTGCCGATGCATCAGGGCTTGCTCAATGTTTTTGACCGTGCAGAAAACGCCTTCGTCTCTGCTTACCGCAAACACCATAAAGACGGCTCCTTCGATGTGCACGTGGAATACATTTCCTGCCCGGACCTGGAGGGGAAAGTATTAATCATCTGTGACCCGATGATGGCTACCGGTGCCTCTATGTCGCTGGCTGTCGAATCATTGCTGGAGTACGGTAAACCCTCAGAAATACACGTGGTGACGGGCATTGCGGCTACTGCCGGGGTGGAGCACATAGACCGGGTGATGCCGGAAGCTACCCTCTGGGTGGGCGCTGTAGATGATGAGCTTACCGCAAAATCCTACATCGTGCCGGGCCTGGGCGATGCCGGCGACCTGAGCTACGGGGCGAAGGTGCAGGAATGATGGGAAATGGGAATAGGAGTGTTTAGAAATGTGTGTCGCAGGCAGAGACGCGCCTACCTCTTGGTAGGCAGGGAGGACGCAGAGCTTGGCTGCCAATGAGTTAAACATGGCGTATTCCCGGCAGTCACAGTTTAGTGAACAGTCCCGTGAAAATGGGAAATCTTCTGACCTCCGCCTTCCCTACGGCCTAACCACCATCAACCGGCGTGTAGAAATAATCTTCCCCCGGCTATCCGACAAGCTATACAGATAAGTGCCTTTGCTCAGGCTTGAAATGTTTACTTTTTCGGTATGCGTGCCGGCCAGAAAGTAGCGGCGTGACCAGGCTTTAACGCCAAGTATGTTGTAAATGGTCAACGTGTAGGTATCTGCCGGGAGGCCGGTAAATTCAAAGCGTACATTAGCGATAGCCGGGTTGGGGAATGCATAGACATTAGGGTGGGAGCGGTCTGCAGGCTTCAGGTCGGTCAGCATTTCGTTGACCTTGTATTCTACGCGGGCAACGTCTGTGTCATTGGGAGCCATATTGACTTCAGCTATCGGTGTGACACTCTCCGGGCTTAGAAAGAAGTAAGTAAGGCTTGTATCTTGTCCGACCCCTTCCAGCCCGACCTGCTCGATCAGCACATCGGTAACGTCCACCCAATCGAAGAACCCAATCTTGGCGTCTACGCGGATATCCCGGATATTGGTCTGCTTTTTGCGCAGCACATCGTAGATGCCGCCGGGCAGGATCAGGCTGCCCCAGGCATCTGCTTCTTCCGTAATGCGGCGGTTGATGCGCAGCCGGATGCTGTCCGGTGTGATGGGCAGCTCTCCCAGGATTTCCAGGGGCAAGTCATCTGCAGAGAAGGGGAGGGACAGGTTGGTCTCCGACTCAAAGCTGTCTCCGAAGGCAAGCGGTGCCTGCCGCTCGGTGAGGGGCGGGCTGTAGGGGAAAACTGCGGTCAGCCCCAGCCCGGCCGGGTCTTCTCCGAAGTAGCCCAGGTTGCGGACGGTGCCGGCGTCTGATTGGTAAAAAGTGACTGCACCCTGCGTTTCTATGCCGTAGTCGGCAGCCGGGAAGGCAAATGCACCGGCCAGCTGATTGGCAGGCTGCACAATAGCGGTGCGGGAAAAGGGTGCCTCCAGTGTGGTGAAGTCCCAGGATTGCCCCGGGCCGGGCTGCCCGGCCTCAATGCCGCTCGGCAGGTTGTCTACCGCAGTAAGCAGGGTATCCCCGATTTCGGGGAAGGTGCTGTTGGTGATGACAGGCTGTGCTTCAGCCAGCAGCGTAAAGAAAAAAAGGAACAGTGAGCAAAGTAAAGTGTGCTTCATCGCAAGCGTAGGTGCATTCGTGGAATAATTGAGAAAACAAAGTTAATCATTTTATACACGCTTCGCCAGGCCAGGCAGCAGCGGGTTGAACAAAAGCTCTGATATTCAGTTTATTCCATGCCCTTTTGGGGCTGAACACCGATCTTACCATACCACACATGCACGCAAGAGCACAGTCTGCCGTAAACAAGGCTTTTGAGTTTTTTTTCAATGCCAAATTCCGCCGCCGCTTTGAGCTGCTCATCCTCTACCTGGGCATCGGAAGTTTTCTGGTGCACCTGGTCCTTATCTTTCTGCATGACCTGCGGTGGATCGACCTGGGCGCTTCTGCTGATGAACTGTTTATCAGTCCGGTGACGGCTATTTATACCCCATTTTCCTTTATCCTGATTTACGAGGTATACATGCTGGTCTACCATCTGCCGGACAGCTTCACTATCTCGATTGGTAAGCAGTACGAGATCATTTCGCTGATTGTGGTACGACGCATTTTCAAGGATATTTCCAAGCTGGACATCAGCGGGGAATGGACTACCAGCTACCGCAATTTGCTGCTGGGCGTAGATATGGCATGCATCCTGGGGGTTTTTCTGCTCATTTTCTGGTTTTACCGCTTACGCGAACAACGCCCCAAGCTCAACCGCCCGTCTAATATTGACGGGTTTGTCAATTTCAAGAAAATTATCAGCATCATACTGGCACCTTCCCTGCTGCTTATTGGCCTGTTTAGCCTGGGGAACTGGATTGTGGAGGTGCAGCGTTTCAATCTGGGGGAAATCAAAGAGCTGACGGATATCAACAAGATATTCTACAATGAATTTTTCACCCTCATGATCCTCTTCGATGTGCTTATCCTGATGGTTTCCTTCCGCTATACCGACAATTACAGTCAGCTAATCCGCAATTCCGGTTTTGTCATTTCCACCGTGATCATCCGGCTGTCCTTCTCTGCCGAAGGGCTGTTCAACCCGCTGCTGATTTTTGTCGGCGTGCTGTTCGGTGCGCTCATGCTGGCGCTCTACAACAAAGTAGGCCGTCTGGAGGCCGCCCGCACCTCTGCAGAGGAATAGTTGTAGCACAAACCAAGCCTCCTTCAAACTGTTACACCTGTATGCCGAGCAAAGACCTACAAGAGCAACTGGAACAGGAATACGAGCGCTTTATCGAATTCGGTAACCTGCTGGACCGCAAGATGCGCAAATACCTGGTGCAGTACCTGCAGAATAAACTGCAGCCGGACCGTCACGTGTTGCCGGAGCTCAACGATCAGTACTACGATTACTTCCGCAAAGCCCTCGATGAGCTGTTTTCTATCGATGGCCTGCTGGGGATGGCGCAGGGAAATGAAAAGATCACTAAGCAAATTGTTACCGACACCTTGCAGTGGCTGCGCAAATCCTATGACAAGGCGCGCTCCAAAAACCCCTTCGAGGACGAACTGAACCGGCTGGAGGGCTGGGCCGTTACCCCGCTGCACGTATTCACCCGGCGCTGGCCCAATTTGCCTACTTACCTCAAAACGCAGTACCGCCGGGAGGAACTGGACGCCAATTTCTACCAAAACCGCTTTGAGCAGCTCATCGGCAACCGCTCGATAGAAGAGCTGAGCAAGGAAGAGCGGGAAAAAACGGAGTTGCTGCTCAGGGATGTGCTTGCGCAGTGGGATGCCCTGCTGCACGCTAAAATCCTCGACTTCCAGCTCCGCAAACTGGAGGAAGAGAAAGAAGCTTTTGTAGAGCTGGTGGAGAAAAAGGTGGAAGAATATCAAAAACTGCAGGAGCTTATCATGCCCTTCTCCGATTACCTTGGCTGGGATATGTCGCGGGAGCTGTGGGAAGATACCTCCTTTGACGTGCTGCAGCACTACAGCGACCTGCTGGAAGACGAGCAGTCGGTGAAGGAACTGGCAGAAATGCTCGGCAGCATGCGGGAAGCAGAAATTGAAATCGAAGAGGAAACCTTTGAAAAAACCATCATCCGGCAGGAGTGGAAAGTAGATGAGACGGCTAAAGCTGAAATTGTAGGCGTGCACGAAAGCGACGACCTCAGCAACCTGCTCACCTCGGAGGTAAGCCTGCTCAGCGATGAAGATGCCGAAATGCTCTTCCTGAAAAAATACGCCGACAAAAACCTGCTCACCTTCCGCTACGAAGACCGCCGCCTCGTACCCAGCGAAGACCAGATTATGGAAATCCATCAGCGGGTGCACCAAAAGGAAAAAGGCCCCTTCATCGTCTGTGTGGATACGAGCGAAAGCATGACCGGCCGGCCCGAGCAGATCGCCAAGGTACTCTGCCTGGGCATACTGAAGATGAGCATGCGCCAAAACCGCCGCGCCTACCTGATCAACTTCTCGCGCGGCATCAAAACCCTGGACCTCTACAATATAGCAGACTCTATTGACGAAATAGCTGCCTTCCTGCGCATGTCATTCTACGGGGGTACGGATGTCTCCCTGGCACTGTACGAAGCTATCCGGCAGCTGCGCGGCAACGATTATGAGGATGCCGACGTGCTGATGATTTCCGACTTTATCATGTACAAAGTGGATGATGATGTGCTGCGCGATATCCGCTATTTTCAGCAGAACAAAGGCACACAGTTCCACAGCCTTACCCTGAGCAAAGAAGCCAATCCGGAAGTGCTCGAGTTTTTTGACACCAACTGGGTGTACAATCCTAAAGAGAAGGGCATCATCCGGGAGCTGACTGCCGGCCTGGGGACTCTATCGGCGTAAAGGCCTTCCAACTTCCCCCTTCCGATCTCCGAATTCCCAATCACGCCAAATATTTCCCCACGATCGGCATCCGCCGGCCCATGCCGAAGGCTTTTTCCGATACCCGCAGCACCGGTGCCATCTGATGGCGCTTGAACTCATTGATATTCACCAGGCGGAGGATGCGGCGCACCAGTTTTTCGTCATACCCTCTCTCGATGATATCCTGCGGGCTGAGCCGGCGCTCGATGTACTGGAACAAAATTTCATCCAGGTCATCGTAGGAAGGCAGGCTGTCGGTATCGAGCTGGTCCGGCTTAAGTTCGGCCGAAGGCGGCTTGGTAATGATGTTGTCCGGAATGATTTCTTCTTCCCGGTTGATGTAGCGGCACAGCTCGAATACTTCCGTTTTGTACAGGTCGCCGATGACGGACAAGCCCCCGCACATATCGCCGTAGAGCGTACCGTAGCCGACGGCCACCTCGCTCTTGTTGGAAGTATTGAGCAGGATATTGCCGAATTTATTGGACAACGCCATGAGCAGGTTGCCACGCGCCCGGGACTGCAGGTTTTCTTCCGCGATATTGAATTCAGTGGCCCAGAAGTGCGGCCGCAGCGCCTGCATATAGGTGTTGTAAATATCTTCAATCGGGATGATGTCGTAGGGGCAGCCGAGGTTTTCCGCCAGCTTGCGGGCATCGGTTACGGAATGGGCGGAGGAAAACTGCGAAGGCATCAGTACGAGGCGCACATTTGCCGGGCCGAGTGCACGGGCCGCCAGCACCGCCACGAGGGCCGAGTCGATCCCGCCGGACAAGCCCAGTATAGCGCGGCCGAAGCCCAGTTTGCCAAAGTAATCCCGTATGCCGGTGACCAGCGCATCGTGTATCAGCTGCATCTTTTCGCGGGGCTGCCGCTGCTCCCGGCCGCCTTGCTGCACCTCTTCAAGGTCGTAGGTGCGCACGCACTCCTCAAAGTAGGGCATCTCATCGAATATCTTGCCGTCCGGCGAAGCTACGAGCGAGCCGCCGTCAAAAATAATCTCCGTCTGCGCGCCGCAGTGGTTCACATAGAAAAGCGGGATACCGTAGCGCTCCACATTGGCCAGCACTACCTGATGCCGCGCCTGCGCCTGTACATAGCTGAAGGGAGAAGCAGAGACATTCAGAATGAAGTCCGGCTGTTGCGGCATCAGCTCATCCATAGGAGAGATGGTGTAGAGCGGGTTCTCATTGCCGATATTCCAGATATCCTCACAGACCGTCAGCGCGATACGCTTGCCTTTGTATTCTACCACATTCCACTCCGTCGCCATCTCAAAGTAGCGGTACTCGTCGAAGATGTCGTAAGTCGGCAGCAGCGTTTTGTACTGTACGTGCTGAATTTTGCCATCTGCCAGGAAGTAAGCCGCGTTGTAGTGGTCCTTGCCCTCCAGCACCGGGTTTTTGGTGGGAGAGCCCAGGACGATCGCGATGCCCTGTGCAGCTTCTGCGAGCTTATCGACGGTGGCTTCCGCCAATTCGATAAAGTCTTCAAACTCCAGAAAGTCGCGCGGCGGGTAGCCGACTGTGGCCAGCTCGGCGAAGCAAACGATGTCGGCGGACTGAGATTTGGCTTCTTCCACGGCAGCCAGCATTTTGCTGAGGTTGCCCTCAAAGTTGCCGATGTGGAAGTTGAGTTGTGCAATGGCTATTTTCATGCAGCTAGTTTTGAAAGGGAACAAATATAGGAAACCTTCGTTTGATCTTTTTCCCCTTCATTCGGGCCTGTTGAAGCCGCCTGATTTTTGCTACCTTTGCAGGAAGCGCAAAATCCGAGCATGAGCAATTTCATCGTATCCGCCAGAAAGTACCGGCCTACCCGATTTGACGAAGTGGTAGGGCAGCAGCACGTTTCTCAAACGCTGAAAAATGCGTTGCAGAACGCCCACCTGGCCCACGCCTTCCTCTTCTGCGGGCCGCGCGGGGTGGGCAAGACGACCTGCGCGCGTATTCTGGCCAAGGTGCTCAACTGCCAAAACCCGACCGATGACTTCGAGCCCTGCGGGCAGTGCAACTCCTGCGTATCTTTCAACTCCAATGCTTCCTTCAATATCACAGAGCTCGATGCCGCTTCCAATAACAGCGTGGAGCACATCCGTGCCCTGATCGAGCAGGTTCGTTTCCAGCCGCAGCAGGGGCAGTACAAGGTGTTTATCATTGATGAGGTGCACATGCTGTCGCAGCAGGCCTTTAATGCTTTTCTGAAAACGCTGGAGGAGCCGCCGCCCTATGCGATTTTCATTTTGGCGACTACCGAGAAGCACAAGATCATCCCGACTATCCTGTCGCGCTGCCAGATTTTCGACTTCCGCCGCATACAGGTGCAGGATATGGTGCAGCATCTGCAGGGCATCTGTGCAGAAGAAGGCATTGAGGCCGACCCGGATGCTCTGAATATTATTGGCCAGAAGGCAGACGGCGCCCTGCGGGATGCATTGTCTATCTTTGACCGCATCACTTCTTTTTCCGGCAAACGGATCAGCTACGAGGACGTCATAGAAAATCTAAACGTGCTCGACTACGACTACTACTTCCAGATCGGGGACGCTATGATGATGGAGGACCGCTCTGCCATACTGATGCTGTTTGATGAGGTTTTGCGCAAAGGCTTCGACCCGGATATTTTTATCAACGGGCTGGCGGAGCATCTGCGCAATATACTGGTATGCAAAGACCCGGCTACGCTGGAACTGCTGGAAGTAAGTGGTAAGCTGCGCGAACGCTATCAGCAGCAGGCACAGCAGATGCCGACACAGCTGGTCCTTACCGCGCTCAATATTGCCAATGAATGTGACCTGGGCTACCGCCTGGCGCGCAACAAACGGCTGCACGTGGAGATGGCGCTGATCAAAATGACCTACATTAACCGCGCCTTCCAGCTTTCTGAGGGAAAGGCCGCTGCTGCCATACCGGAAAAAAAAACGGCTGACCAAAGCGTAAACCCGCCGGTGCCCCGCCCGAAGGAAGAAATGGAGCCGCAACCAGTCAGTAAAGCCGTCCCGGCTGAAGTACCCGATACGCCTACCGAAGAGCCCGATGCCGCAGCGAACGAGGAACAGCTAGCGCCGCCTTTGCCGCCGGAGGACGAGCCGGTAGCAACGCCCAAGCCGGCCCCTAAGACGAGGCACCGCTTTGGCAAAATGGATGTCAACGCCCTCATGGCGGAAATCAAGGCAGAGGAAGAAGAAGTGACCACGGATACCGCGGAGCCCCTGTCTCTGGAAAGAGTTAAAGCAGCCTGGGAAGCCTACATTGAGCAGTCCGATCAGGAATCGGTGAACGTGATCATGAAAAATTCTGAGCTGGAGCTGAAGGAAGGGGAGGAGCTGAGCGTAACGGTGACTTCTAACCTTGCGGAAAATACCATCCGGCAGGAAGAGCCGCTGATGGACTTTCTGCGCGAACGGCTTGGCGCTCCCCGTATGCTCATGTCGCTGCACATCGACAAAAGCAAGGCCGCAGAGCCGCCGCCCAAGCCTAAAAGGCTGTTGAGCAGCAAGGAGAAGTACCTCGAAATGCGGGAAACCAACCCCTTGCTGCAGGAAATGCAAAAGCGGTTCGACCTGCGGCCGGACGAGTAATTATTTGTTGAAGTCTTTCATGACCTCCGTCAGTACCTTGACGCTCTCGAGGTCCATCGCATTGTACATAGATGCCCGGAAACCGCCTACAGAGCGGTGCCCCTTTACGCCGTTGCAATTGGCTTCCTTGCAGGCAGCCAGGAATTTATCCGACAGCTCTTCCTTTCCGGGCGCCATGAGGAAGGTCGCGTTCATTGTGGAGCGGTCTGCCGGGTCGGTGACCGTACCCACAAAGTTCGGGTTCTCGTCAATAGCGGTGT
>CAJXXJ010000105.1 GCA_913062745.1 uncultured Phaeodactylibacter sp. | reverse complement strand
ACGTCTGCTTTAGTAAGCGTATATCATCGACTTGGTGTCAAACAGCTCACCGTCAATAATCAGGCTGTAGTAATACGTACCCGGCTGGTAGCGGTGGTGCTGATAACCGTAGAGAAATTACCCCACCCATCGATGAGTAAATGCGCACATTGATGCTGTCGATATCGTTCAGCCCCGGGCAGCCCGGAGGGGAGGCGGTTTCCCCGCAAATGATCCCGCCGATGACATCATTATTGTATACGCCCCGCAGTTGTATGCCTTCCTGCTCGCAGAATTCGGCAAAAGCGTTGGCACCGTACAGGCCTTGTTCCTCTCCGGTCGTGATCATGAAGATGAGCGTGCGGTCAAAGGTGTAGCTGCTCATCTAACGTGCCAGTTCGAGTACCATTGCCGTGCCGCTGCCATTGTCTTCCGCGCCATGCGCCATGCAGTCGATATCGCAGGGTCCGGCGCAGCGGCTGTCGATGTGCCGGACCACGAGCACGGATTCATGCCGGTTGGGCCCGACGCCCGGCAGCACGGCTACCACATTGCGGTGCTGCCCCATGCCACAGATGTCCTGGTCAAACTGAAAGTAGCCGGTCAGCAATCTGCCCTCCTGCCGCTCGCTGAACTGCTGCATCTTGTGGTGGCTCCATCGCCGGGCAGCACCAATGCCAAAATCAGCGCTCGTGGTGTCGGAGCCCGTATTGCGGTTCTCAAAACTGCTGAGCTCAAACAGGTAATCCTTCAACGAATCAGGAGATACCTGAGCCACGATACCGTCGATCACCTCGGCCGGCTGATTGGTGACAACAGCGGGAAAATAGGGGGCCGGGTCATATTCGCCCTTTAGTATTTCGTAGGCTTCTGCATTTGTCATCAGCAGGTTTTCCTGTGCCGGCAGCACGTTGGCGAGCAGGAGTAGAAGGGTGAAAAAGTATAATTTCTGCATAGTGGTTGGCGTTTATCAGCTTTCGCAAAAAAGATTCCCGATGGCTGTAATTTATCGATTAACAATAAATTAACGAAAAGGATTATGGAAAATACCGGCCTGTTTTCTCTCCTTTATGGAAGTATTAGTTTTAAATTAGGTCTGTTTTAACGCGGCTCTCTAATTGCTGAAAATTGATTTTTTTCCGAAAACTACCATAAAACATGAGTATGTTACTTAAAACTCGTCAACTGATTGCTTTACTGTTTATTACCATCACCCTGCCTGCATGGGCTCAGGATGATATGTGCTCCGCCTTCTACAACTTTGAGGAAGGCCGGACAATGGTGTATACCTCCTATGACAAGAAAGATAAGGAAGAAGGGCAAATGATCAACAAAGTCCTGGAAGTACAGGAGCTTGACGACGGTGTCATGGCGGTGGTCAGCAGTACGCTTAAAGACAAGAAGGGCAAGGAGCAGATGACTGGAGAGCACGAAGTCTATTGCAAAAACAATACGCTGATGATGGATGTGAGCGGCATCATGAACCCGGCTATGCAGAATGCCTTTGCGGGCATGGAGGTCACCATAGAAGGCACAGCCCTTGAGGTGCCCGAGAAGCTGGAAGTGGGCATGGAACTGCCGGATGCAAGTACGAACATCAGAGCAGGTTCCGGTGGGATTTCCATCATCAATATGACCGTCAATATCACCGACCGTAAGGTGGAGGGCATGGAAACGATCACGACTGATGCCGGCACTTTCGACTGCTACAGGCTCACGCAGACCACAGAGGTACAACTGATGGGCAAGCGCTCCTTTAAGAGCGTAGACTACTTTGCGGAAGGCATAGGCATGGTGCGCTCAGAGTCTTACGACCGGAAAGGCCGGCTGGACAGCTATATGGAACTGACCTCAATGGAACAGTAAGCGATCACCTGTTTGGTAAACGAAAGCAACCCGGTATTCGAATGCGGATACCGGGTTGCTGTGTTTAGTGCTGATTGGCAACGTAAAGGCGGCCCGAAACAAGCGTTAAGGGGCTACATGCTGCGGGGCGGCCCGACCTCCACCCAGGTGCCGGCAGTATTGGCATTCACGGATTGGTCGTACATGGCCTCGCAGGCCGTGGGTGGCAGGTAAAAGCGGCCTTCGTAAGCAGCATTGAGCTGTACAAAGTAAGTACGGGTTTCTCCCGGGCGCAGGTCGAAGAAAGTATGCACGCGGTCATCCCGGATATCCTGATATTCGTAAGGGCTGTTATTGAGGCCAGCCGAGAGGTTATCCATCCGCGTATTGATGATTTCCCAGCCGGAGGGGAAGATTTGCTCGAGTGCCAGTTCCTGATACCGCCGGTTGCGTTTGCCGGGGTGCTGTACACGGACCTTAGCCACGAAGTCTGTCCCTTGCGGAAGCGATTGCGGCTGCAGCGCCCGTCCGTCTGTGGTCTGATAGCTCACTTCTACCTGCAACTGATTAGCCGCCGCAGAGGTGCCGCCCACTGCCGGTTTGCCGCTGCGGATAAGCCGGGCAAAGAGGATGCCTTTGCTGGTGTTTTCCACTTCGGCGCGCCCCTGCTGCGGGTTCAGGGCTATCTGCATTACCGGCCGCTGAGATCCTGCATTCACCGGCTGTCCGCCTTCGCTGTAGCGGAAAGCCAGGCCTTCTCCCACCTTGCTGTTGCCTGCAAATTTGGCGATGGCCAGCAAGCTGAAGCTGGTCTCCTGTGTGCTGAGCCAGCGTTCGGCGCTCAGGGCTTCGGAAAGCTCGCGCACAAGCTGCGCAGCTTCCTCCATCTGTTCCAGCAGTACGAGGGTCTCCAGTATCATAGCCTGGTCGCGCAGCCCGGAGCCGAAGGTGTAGCTCATTTCCTGGTAGTCGGCCACCTCGGTGCCGGCAGCGCGTGTGAAGTCCCGGGCAATTTCCGGTTTGCCGGACAAGGCATAAGCTGCAGCCAGCCGCCACTTGCCGGGCACGCTCAGCCCATCGTATTCCCGTAGCCGGTTCATCGCTGCAAAGTCGGGCTGTTGCGCCAGTGCCAGGGTGTAGAGGCGGTACGCTTGTTGCAGGCCGTGGTTGCCGGGCTGGTAGTCATCAGCCCCGCTTGAAGCCGGGTCCCAGGATCGGGCTTTCTCTTTCTGAAACTGAAGCAGGCGCTGCAGTAGGGCAGGAGGCACCGTGTAGCCTTCCTGCCGTGCTTCCAGCAGGAAATGCGCTGCAAAACTGCTGGCCCAGTAATTGGGGGCGCTGTGCCCCGGCCAGTAAGAAAGCCCGCCGCCGTCTGCCTGAAAGCGCTTCAGCCGTTCGATGGTGGCTCGTACGTTGCGCTGCGCCCGTTCCTGCTGATCCTGGTCCAGCTCCAGCAATTGCCCTGCAAAGAGCTGAGGGAAACCGCCGGAAAGGGTCTGCTCCAGGCAGCCATAGGGGTATCGCAGCAGATAATCGAGGCGGCGCTCCAGATCAATGGGCGGAATGCTGGACACTTCCAGCACGGCTTCATTGGTGCCGGGCATTCCCGGCAGGCTGTAGCTGAAAGCGTGCCGTTCGCCGGGCTGCAGGGTTTTGTCGCTGGTCTTGCTCACATAAGGATTCGGGTTGCGGACGGCTATTTCGATTTCCTGGCTGGCTTTTTGGCCCTGGCCGCTGGCCGTGATGGTGAAACGGGCCACACCGGCGCGGTTTCCAACCTCAAGCGGAAAGTAAACGATTTCATTGCCGGTGCCGGAAAACTGCAGGCGCTTGCGGTTTTCGCCCAGCTCCACCAGCCCGCTGCTTTCACTGACTGAAATTTCTGCTGATCGGATGTTGTCTTCCATAGCAAATACATTGACGGGCAATTGCAGCGTTTCGCCGGGGCTGAGCACCCGTGGTAAGGTGCCGAGCACCATCAATGGCTGCTTTACCGGCACCCGTTTCTCTGCGTTTCCGTAAGCGCCTTCGTCTGCCGCCACCACCATCACCCGCACAGCACCGATGTAATTGGGCATCTGCAGTTCGTGGGTAGCCGTGCGCCCTTTCTCGAGCCGGAAGGGGCCCAGGTGCAGGACCACCGGGTCGAAGCGGTTGGCTTCTTCTGCATTGCCCGGCTGAATAGCTGCATCACCGCCGATGCCCAGCAGCCGCTGCAGCTGTCCGCCGTAAGCGCCGAGCACCTCATCGTAGACATCCCAGGTTTTGACACCCAGCGCTTCCCGGGCGTAGAAGTGGTCCCAGGGTGCCGGCGTCTCGAACTTGGTGAGGCCGAGCAGCCCTTCGTCCACTACTGCCAGGGTGTAGGTCATGGGTCGGCCTTCGGCTTCGCTGACAGCGACTTTGAAATTTTGTTTTGGCTTGAGCGTTTCGGGCAGCTTCAATTCCGGCTGCAGCTGCGTGGCCGGGTCTGCCACTTGTAGCGCCAGGACACCGTACATGCGGATGGGCAGGTCGTTATCCGCCTGCGCATGCGGCTGTATCAGGGAGATGTGGGCGTAGGCGGTAGGTGCCATTTCCGGAGTAGCCTCCAGTGTGATGGTGTTCTTGCCGGTTTTGGCCTCTACCCAGTACTGATCGATGATGCCGGAGCCGTTTTCCAGGCTGAGCAGCATGCGGCCGGCCTGGCCTTCCGGCAGTTGGAGTTCGATGGTTTCGCCCACCTGATAAGAGGTTTTGTCACTGCTGATGGCCAGCATAGCGGCTTCTTTGCGGTAGCCGTCTTCATCATCGCCGTACCAGGGGTAGCCGGCGTAGAGGAAGTCTCCGGAACAGTGCCCGCCTTCTGCATCGCATACGCGGATCAGGTAGCGCCCCCAGTCATCGGCTTTGAAGTCGAGCCGGGCACGGCCCTGGGAATCGGTGTTGACGCTTTGCTTTTTCTCTGCGCCGTAGTGCTCGCCGGAATTATAGCGGCTTACGCGGTCCTGGCTCTGATCCCACCACCAGCGCCATTCCACGCGGTAGATGCCGACTTCGAGCTGCCGGTTGCGCAGGGGCTGCCCGTCGTAGCCGAGGGCGACGAGCTCGATTGTTTCTACGTCGTTGACTTCAATTTGCTTGCTGCCGCCTTCGTCGGTAGGCAGCCGCAGGCCCACATAAGCCTGATAGGGGTCATAGGGCAGGCTGTAATTATCTGTGCTGAAGTCGCCACCCCGCTCGAACACCTGGGTTTTAAAGTGGGCGGTGAGCCGTCCGGGCATTAGCTGGTTTTGCGTAAGCGTAAAAGAAGGCGTTGCCTGGCCGCCGGTATTCAGCGGGCCGTTGAACACCGTGCGGGCAGCGGTTGTCAACTCGCGGGCGGGGTCGTCAAATTCGTACTGCCCGTACCCTTCGAAGCGGGTGTCCGTGGAGCGGAGCTCTGCCTCTACTTTTGCCGTAAGGCCACCCGCGGGTGCGCCGTGCAGCCAACGGGCCTCAAGCCGCGGCTGATGGGGTGCGGACCAGGCATTGAGGGTGGCTTGCCCAAAGTCGAGCTCTATGGCAATGCGGTTGGGCTTTACCGTTTCTATGCGCAGGTTTTTGGTGAAAACAGCACCTCCTGCCTTGACCGTGGCCCGCCACAGGCCGGTAGGGGCGTCCCGCGAGGTCTTAAATGGCAGCGGATAGACATAATGGTCGTTATTGGTGGTGCTGCGCCGTTCCTGCAGCTGCCCGCGCGGATCGTACAGCTCCAGTTGGATGGGGTAGTCGGGCGGCAGTTTGCCCAGTTCGTCCTCCAGGATGAAGTTGAGGTATACCGAATCACCGGGGCGCCATACGCCGCGGTCTGCGTACAGGAATCCCTTCAGGCCTTCCTGCGCCTGCTGGCCGGAAACATCGAAGCGGCTCATTGACAGGGCATCTCCGTCGAGCAGCCGGAGGTAGCCGCGCTGCTCATCTTTTTTGGCAGTGACTACGAATGGCTCCCGCGGCAACGAGACGCGTGCCATGCCTTCTCCATCGGTACTGCCCGTGCCGAGCAACTGCTGCTGGTAGTCGTAAAATTCCAGGGTAGCGCCGCTGACAGGTTCTGCTGTGCGCAAGTCCGTCACTACTGCGCTGTACTGATTGTCTTCATTGCCTTTGGCGATAATGCCGATGTTGGAGGCGATGACGTTACGGCGCACGAAGTTGTCGGGATTGTAATAGGCCGGGAAGCAGGGGTCGTTGCGGTGGTCCCAGCTGTAGCCATCGTAGTAGCCGGCGAAGCCATAGTAATTATCCATGAAGCTCTCCAGCTCTTTTCCGCTTCTCTGCAGATTGTCGGTACTGTTGTTTTCTTCCTCATCGTTCGGCTGGCTGCAAAAGTAGGTCGCGTACTCCTGCCGGAAGCCGATGCGCACCTGATAGATGGCGTCCGGGTCCTGCCCGATCAGGCGGTCGAGCTCCAGTGCATAGCGCTCCCACTGATTGCTGTTGGCCCCGGGTTGCAGTTGCTGAAGGTCCACCCGCTCCTGCAGTATGAGCCGGCCGACTTCCTGCAGGCTGTAGGAGCCGGATAGCTTATTGTTTTGCAAAAACTGCAGGATATTGTTGTGGTAAATTTTGAAAACTTCCACCTCTACTGCTTTCAGGCTGATGGCTTCAAAAGGGAAGACCAGCCCGTCGGAATTGGGCAAAATTACGCCGCTGCCTACGAGGCGTACGGCAGGTTTGGCTTCTTCTATGGTGATGTCCCAGGTGCTGGGGTTTTTCATGCGCCGCCCGTTGAGGTTCTGCAGGCCAGTGCTGACCGTAATGCGGCGGTCGCCATTGATGCGGGCGGTGGGGTAGAGCCGGAGCTGATTGCCGTCGGGCAGGTAGAGGATGTCTCCGCTGTAGCCGCTGATGGTGACGAGGCCTTCAAAAGCCTGGGATTCGAGAAGTGGGTCGGAAAAGTGCAATTGTATGTACTGTTCTGCGCCGTTGACGGTGGTGGCGCTCATGACTTTAAAGTCGTCGAGTGCCGGTATTTCCACGGTTTCTTCACCGCTAAGCTCCAGGCCGAGGGGTTCTCCTTCCCAGTTGAGCTGTAGCTCATCGGGCTGTTGCGTGCGGCTGACTTGCTGTATGGTAAACTCGTGGAGGGTTCCGGCGGCGTTATGCACCCAGGCAACGGGGAGTGCTTTGCCGTTCTGCCGGGCGTTGAGTGCTTGCTCTACGGGTTCGGGCTCGGCGTGGTCGGCAGTTCTCAGCACGCCCTTCAGCTGCTGCCGGGCCAGGTTTTCGGGCTCAGGAGCGTGCAGGCCGGCTACGGAAAGCTGCAAGAACTGTTCAAGGGTGCGGAAATCGAATTCGAACGTTTCTGCTTCCGTGGGCACCTCCGGGAAAAGCTCCCTGAGGGATACGGTGGCGATGTAGACGGTACCGGACTGCAGTGGGGCTTCGGGTTCGAAGCGCAGCGTTTGGGCGTCTTCCCAGATAGCGGTGCCGGCAATAGAGGGGTCAAAGGAGATCAGGCCCGGGGCTTCCTTACCGATTTGATCCTCTTCCGCTGCCTGTGAGGCAAAGCGGATGCGGATCGGGTCAATACGGGAGATGGTGCCGGCGGTGAATCCGTAGACGTAAGCATTGGCGCTTTCCGGCATTTTGCGGGCGCGCCGGTTGTCGTCCCCGCAGGAAGGCAGCAGCAAAAGCAGCAGGAATGCACTAAGCAGCAGGTTAACGGGGGTGAAATAGGGTTTCGTCAGCATGGCGATTTTGGCGTTTTTGGAAATGATTGATCAACCACCCTAGCAAATATCTGTTAGGTCAGGTATACGCCGGACAAGCTTCTTCGTCCAGCGTGTATTCCGGTGTTATGCCTGGTTTGCTTCGGCCAGCCACTTAACGCCCGGAATAACGAGTACAAGTTACTAAAATAATTGCATGAATAACTTACTGCCCATGTTTCCGCTTCAGTTGGTGGTTTTTCCCGGTGAGCCGCTGAACTTGCACATATTCGAGCCCCGCTACCGTCAGCTGATAGAAGAGTGTGAAGAGGAAGGGATTACTTTTGGTATTCCGGCGTACATTAACGGCAAGGTGATGGACGTTGGCACGGAAGTGGAACTCGTTTCCGTGGAAAAGCGCTACCCGAGCGGCGAGTCGGATGTAAAAACACGCGGGCTGGGGGCTTTCCGGATCAATCAGTTCTACCGCAAAGCGCCGGATAAGCTATACGCCGGGGCCGATGTGGAACGGCTGCCGCACGACGGCGGGCTGGGGGATGTGACGCAGAATATTACGATCCTGGAGCTGGTGGAAGATTTGTTTGCCTTGCTGAATATCGAAAAGGAAGTGCCGGGCAACCCGGCTGAGTTCCGCACCTTTGACCTGGCGCACCACGTGGGCTTTTCGCTGCAGCAAGAGTATCAGTTTCTATGCATTCCGACGGAAGAGGCGCGGCAGCAGTACATGCGCGAGCACCTGGAGAAGATGCTGCCTATGGTTCGGGAAATGGAAAATTTGCGGAAGCGGGCTCAGATGAACGGGCATTTTAAAAATATCATACCGCCGAATTTCTAATGGATTTTAAAAGTTGCTCCCCAGCCGGAGACAAACCGGGCGGAGGAGGGATTTCTGTATAATCGATGCTTTTATCGTATCTGGCTTCATCGTAAATTTCATGGAGGATGGAGCCTAAAGGGAGGGCGATGTCCTTATCGGGAGGCCTGAGCGGGACGGGCACTGTCGGTAACTGGCCTTTCAGTTGCAGCGTCCAGAGTGCAGTATCGTTGCAATTTGCCCGGTGGAGGCTGATCAAATAGTCGCAGGCCGGTAATTTAGGGGAACGCACTGCCCGCTGCCCCCGCCTCAACAAATCTATTTCGAGCAGGTGCACGCCTTGCTTTTTCAGTTTTTGCCGCTTAAGCCGGTATTCTTCTGCTCCTTTGCCTCTTTTGTTTACCGGAGATAGTATCTCGATGGAAGTGATCAGTTGCTGCTGTTGGCGATTTCTGATCTTTACGCTGGAGAGCCTCAGTTCTACAGGAATGGTTTCCCGGACATTTAGAGAAGCGGGTGTAATGTATTCTGCAGGCGGCTCTCCGGTTTTATTTTGGCGTACTACCTCTACATCGGGGTACATAATGCCGAATTCCCGTTCCGGTTCTTCATCAATGGCCACTGCCACCTCTATCTGAGCGGTATAGTGGTCGGGAAGCTGACTGGCCAGTAACTTCCGGATACCGTATGCCAGTGAGTGGTGCAGGTCGGGCCACAGCATACCTTCTAAAAAAGGGTCCATGCCTGGGAAAGGAGAAGGCATAAGGGATAAGGATTGGTTCACCCCAAGATACGAGTTTTGTGCAATGTTGTCAAGCAGGTTGCTGCTGCTGCATCTGCTGCAGGATTTTCTGCAAGGCATCATTAGAGTGGTCTTCGG
>CAJXXJ010000104.1 GCA_913062745.1 uncultured Phaeodactylibacter sp. | reverse complement strand
CCAGCTGCCCGCCGACGATGTAAAACAGCTGCCGGTCCACATCGCTGCGGTCTTTAATAAAACGCAACTGCAGCAGTTCCCAGGGCCCGACTTTGAAAATGGAAGTCTCGCCCCGCTGCTTGACCCGGATCAGGTAGCGGAAAAAGCGCGGCAGCCAGGTCTGATACCGGCGGGCTACCCAAATGGCCGATCGGTTGCTGGGGTTAGGCAGGCGCTGCACGCTGCGCACCGTATTGCGCTCGGTGGCAGGTTGCGGTTCGGTAGCCGGCAGGTTAGGCACTTCGTTCTCCTCCTGTATCGCACGCCGGGCCGCAGCTTCAAAACCCTTGACATCCGGAAACTGCGCCATCAGCTTATTTGGGGTCACCAACAGCTCGTGCCTCAGGCTCTCGACGAGCGGAGACACCAGCGTAGTACTTGAATCTGCGAAAGTAGCCACCCACAGTTTGGACAGGCCTAATGAAAAGACCGGCACCGAGCGGATGAAGCGCTTTTTGCCTATCAGCCGGGCTACAGTCCGCAGCATGTCAATATAACTGATCACCTCAGCGCCACCAATATCGAAGTGCTGATCGTAGTATTCCTCTGCCCCCAGGCAGTGCTCCAAAATGCGCAGGGTATCCTCCAGCCCAATCGGCTGCGAGCGGGAAAGCGTCCACTTCGGGCACAGCATTGCCGGCAGGCGGCGTACCAGCTTCTCTATGATGCGAAAAGAAGACCCCCCCGGCCCGACAATCACGCCGGCGCGCAGGGCAGTCAGCGGCACGGGCCCCGCACTCAGAGTTTGCTCTACCTCGTAGCGGCTGCGCAGATGGCGGGAAAAAGAATAATCCTGCTCCGGCAGTATTCCGCCCAGGAAAATAATCTGCTTCAGCTCATTGAGCTCAGCGGCCCGCCGAAAATTATCCGCCAGCAAAACATCCGTATCGTCAAAGGAGCCCTGATTGAGGCGCGTGGAAGGCTGCATGGAGTGGACCAGATAAATAGCATAGTCAGCGCCGCGCAGGGCATTTTCTGTGCTGGAGAGGGAATAAAGCTCTACCTGCCGCCATTCCACCCCGGCGTAGGCGGGGTCGTCCTGCATGCGGCGGCGGCTTAGCGCAATGATATCGTATTGGTGTTTGTACCGCTGTATAAACCAGCGCCCGATAAAGCCGGTGGCCCCGGCAATCGCTACTTTTGGCTTCATGCCTTCACAACGGCATCAGCCCTTTAAGGTTCGCGGGAAACGGGCCGCCCTAAAGGACATTTACCTCCGGCTCCAGGCGGATGCCGTACCTGCGCTCTACATCCGCCATAATCTGTTCGGCCAGGGCCCAGATCTCTCTGCCGGTCGCCCCACCGTGGTTGACCAGCACCAGGGCCTGTTTTTCGTAACTGCCGGTATTGCCCACCCGCTTTCCTTTCCAGCCGGCCCGGTCTATCAGCCAGCCGGCGGGCACCTTCACCTCATCCGCCCCCTGCGGATAACCCGGAATTTCCGGATACGCTGCCTGCAACTGCTCATACTTCGTCCGGCTCACTACCGGATTTTTGAAGAAACTGCCGCTGTTGCCAATTTCTTTTGGGTCCGGCAGCTTGCTCTGACGTATTGCAATAACGGCATCGCTCAGGTTCTCGATCGTTGGTGCTGCGATGTGGTGCGCCTCCAGCGTCTGCTGAATAGCGCCGTAGGAAGTATTGAGCCGGTGGGCTTCGGTAGTCAGCTTAAGCTCCACGGCGGTGATGCAGTACTTGCCCTTGAAGGCGCTTTTGAATACACTGTCCCGGTAGCCAAACCGGCAGTCGGCAGAGCGGAATTCGTGCAGCTTGCCGGTCTGTAGCTCTACTGCTTCCAGGCGGCGGAAGACATCAGAGAGCTCCACGCCGTAGGCACCGATGTTTTGTATGGGGGCGGCGCCTACAGTGCCGGGGATCAGCGATAAGTTCTCGATGCCGCCCAGCCCGTGCCGGATACACCAGCGTACGAACTCGTGCCACTCCTCTCCTGCCCCACTGCGCACGATGGCCTGCCCCTTACGCTCACTGATGACGTCTTTGCCGGTAATACGGTTGAGCAGCACGAGCGTATCCACCGTGCCGGTAAGTAGCAGATTACTGCCCCCACCCAGCACAAAGGGCGTCGGGCCCTCCCAGCTTTCCAGCACTTCCTGCAATTCGGTAGTGCTGTGAATCTCTGCAAAGTAGCGGGCAGTAGCTTCTATTCCAAAAGTATTGTACGGCTTAAGCGAAACGTCGCGCTGTATGCTCATGGCACGGCTGGTCTTTGCACAACATCAAACCCCCAGAGCCCCCGCTGCATGCGGAGTTGCGTTTCGTCGCCCCGGTCCAGGTCCAGTGGAAAAGGGTTAGGATTGTCAATCGTGCGTATTTTTTGTTTGTAGTAAAAGCTTAGATAGTAGCCAGTAGGCTTGGCAGCCTCCCCCTTCAGCATCCCTACCCGGCTTACGTAGCGGGCCTCCTGACTGACATAATCCACGGTCACTTTGCGCACCTCGGCAAAGCTGATGAGCCGGTTGCTCAGGCTCGCTGCCAGGGGCGAAAATACCATACACATGACGCAAAAGTACACGTAAATCTGGATTTTTTCCGTCAGCCCAAACTGCTCCCGGGCGTACGGGCGGCCCCAGGCCAGGCCAGCCAACAGGCCGGCAAGCAGGCTACGGCCCGCCAGCACCGGAAAGTTGATGGTACGCTCAAACCAGTCAAATTCAAAGGCGTACAGTACAATAAGCGACAGCAAAAAAGCACCGAACAGCCCGTACCTTAGCTTTTCGCGCAGCTCCATATTTAGATGGGTTCAAATTGCAGCTTCGCCAGGGTGTTGTAGGCGCCGTCTTCGCGGCCCGACAGCTCATCGTGCGTACCTTGCTCGATGATGCGGCCGTTCTCAATTACGAAAATCTGATCCACGTCCCGTATCGTAGCCAGGCGGTGCGCAATGATGATGGAGGTGCGTCCGCGCATCAGCTTGTACAGCGCATCCTGTACCATTTTTTCTGACTCTGCATCAAGGCTCGAAGTAGCTTCGTCCAGCAGCAGAATAGCCGGATCCTTCAGGATAGCCCGGGCAATGGCGATACGCTGCCGCTGACCACCCGAGAGCTTTACTCCCCGCTCGCCCACCAGCGTATCCATCCCTTCCGGGAAAGTTTGAATAAAATCCCAGGCATTGGCTTTACGGGCGGCCTCTATGATTTCTTCCTCGCTTGCGCCGGGTTTTCCGTAAAGGATATTCTCCCGGATGGAGCCGCCAAACAGGATGACCTCCTGCGGCACGATAGCGATGTTGCGGCGGTAGGCCGTCGTGTTGTAGTCTCTAACGGACTTGCCGTCCACGCGGATTTCCCCCTCGTTGATCTGGTAAAACTTGAGCAGCAGCTGTACGATAGTAGACTTGCCGGCACCGCTCGTACCCACGAGTGCCACCTTTTGCCCCGGCTCTACATTAAAACTCAGGCCTTTCAGCACCGGGATGTCCGGACGGGTCGGGTAGGTAAAGTGTACATCATCGTACTCGATGTGCCCTTTTACCGGCGCAGCGGGCAGGTCTTCGCTGCCCTGCACATCAATTTCAGAATCCTCCTTGAGTATTTCGCGGATGCGCTCCGTTGCGCCAATGGCACCCAGCAGCTCCGTATAAAAGTTGCCCAGCCCGGCAATCGAGCCGCCGATAATCGCCGTATAGGCCACAAACTCGATCAGCAGGCCAACAGTCATCGCTCCGGTCTGTACCATGTACGCGCCCTGCCAGATGATGAAAAACAGGGCACCAAATAAAAAAGTAACGATGAAGACCGAAAACAAGGCACGCCAGCGGGCATAACCCAGCGCAATACGGACTACCCCGGTGATGCGCCTGCCGTAGCGGATGGACTCGAACAGCTCATTGGTGAACGACTTAACCGCCTGAATGGCCTGCATAGTTTCGTTGAGAATGTTATTGGCTTCCGCCAGCTCTTCCTGCCGCTCTTTGCTCAGCCTGCGTATGAAGCGCCCGAACAGCATAGCTCCAACGATGACTACCGGAAAGGTCGCCAGCATGATCAGCGAAAGCTGCGGGGCACGGATAGCCAGAAAAAGAATACCGGCTACCAGTATAATCACCTGCCGCAAAAACTCCGCCAGTGTGATGGAAAAAGCGTTGTACAGCTTCTCGACATCCGCAGTGAGCCGGCTCACCAGCTCTCCGACGCGGGTGTGCTCGAAGTAAGTCATTGGCAGGCCTACCAGTTTCTCATACAGCGCCCGCCGCACGTCTGCAATCCCCTTTTCGCTCACGATGGCAAAGAGGTAAATACGCAGATAGGAGATTACGCCCTGTGCGACCAGTACCAGCGCCAGTACCCAGCCTACGTCTTTCAGGCTGAGGTCCATTTCCGCTTCTCCCTGCGCGATATCGACCATCAGGCCGGACAGGTAGGGGAAAATAAGGAAGGTAAGGGTGGACAAAAACAGTAGTACCAGGCCGAAGAAAAAAGCGCCCCGATAAGGCCGGATGTAACGGAAAATCGCCGCCGCTTCCCGGAGGTTCTCGCGGGTAAGCCGCACTTTGGGCTGATCTTCACTTTGCTGCCTGCGCGTGGCCATAAATATTTGCGTTTGGAGTGGTGAATTATATTCTAAGCCATAAACATATTAAAACCATAGAAGTTAAGCGCCCTGCCGGATTAGGAAACTCATTTGACAAAGTTGAATATATCGCGTCGCTATATATTCAAATTAGGAAATTTCCTTAGCTTTGTTTCCGATATTGCAGGCATCCCGCCATTTGTGACAGGCTAGCTGGTTAAATCTCGCTGTGGATACAATACCGGCCAGCCGATGGGCGTCCTTTTCCGGAAGTGCTCCTGCGCGAACGGCGAAAGCTGCAAAGTGGTGACAGAGATCGCTTAAAACCTGACAGCCTTCCTGCATACCCGCCTGCTGTTATGGCAGCGGTTGCGTTCGGAATGGCTCCCGCTAGGCTGCGACTCCGTCCATTGGCCCCATGAATGCAAATCAAAATTCCAAAAACTATGCGAAAGTTAAGTCCCACACTTTTTGCACTTTTGTTATGTACGTCCCTTTCCGCCCAATTCTTTGATTTTGGCTTCAATTTCGGCTCTACCTTCTACAGTGGGGATATATCCACCGGCGACATCCGGCAGATGATTCAGGAAATGCGCCCGGCCGGCGGTATTATGTGCCGGATATCGAGCAGCAACACCTTTTCCACCCGCATCAACCTCAACTTTGGCAGTGTACAGGGAGATGATACCCGGGTCAACCGGGAAGCACGCGGACTGGCGTTCCGCACCGATATTGTGGAGTTCAACCTGATCGGTGAATGGCACGCTCTGCGTATCCGGCACTCCGAGTACAACTTCACCTTCCCCTACCTCTTCGGCGGTGCCGGGGTATACCACTTCAACCCGCAGCGGGAAGTAGACGGCGAATGGGTGGAACTGCAGCCGCTCGGTACCGAAGGGCAAGGCATACGTGGCTACCAGGACCCGTACTCGCTGACGCAGTTTCAAATCCCGATGGGGGCCGGCATCAAATTTATCACCCGCAAGCTTACCTTTAGCATCGAAGCCGGTGGCCGCTACCTGTTTACCGACCACCTCGACGATGTGAGCGGCGCGCAGGTCAACCACCGGGACATCTACCTCAACAACGGCCCGCTTGCGGCCCGGCTGAGCAACCCTTCCCTGGGCGGCGAGGCCGGCGTCAACCGGGAATACCGCCGCGGCAGCAATGCGAAAGACTGGTTCTACATGATGAATATCAGCGTATCCTACAACTTTGGCGAAGACATCTCCCGCATGCTTGCTGACCCGGTGCCCTGCATCAATTGGTAGAAGTTGGGGCCCGCTGAAATAATTATTCGTAAGCAGGAAGCGTTATGAGTCCTGATGGCATCTTTCCTGGAAACAGGCGCTGCCGCGCATCATGAACTACTAAAGTCCCATTGACTGCTTATGAAAAAATTACTGATCGCTGCTATACTTTTCTCCTTCTCATTTGCCCCTAAAGCGGCCAAAGCACAGACCGAGCTGGGCATCATGGGAGGAGCTTCCATCTACAGCGGAGACCTTTCCCCACAGGAATTTGGCCTCTACTTTGAGAACGTCCGCCCTGCTTTTGGGGCTTTCGCGCGTTTTAATATCGGCCGTGCCTTTGCGCTGCGGCCTGGCATCAGCATCGGGCAGGTAGCCGGAGATGACGCCAACCACGGGCGCGATGACCGGGGTCTGAGCTTTCGCTCCCGCATTACTGAGTTTTCTCTGGTCGGAGAGCTCAACCTCTTTAAAATTGGCGCGGCCCGCAACCGGGGCGTGATGCCTTACCTGTTTGGCGGCGCAGCAGTCTTCCGCTTTAACCCCGAAGCTCAGTTCGACGGCGACTATATTGAACTGCAGCCGCTGGGCACTGAAGGGCAGGGCCTGCCCAACTACCTGGCGCCTTACCGCCTTACACAGATCGCATTGCCTATGGGCATCGGCGTCAAATTCCTGCTGAACGAAAACCTGACCATTGGCCTGGAGTTTGGTGGCCGCAAACTCTTCACCGATTTCCTCGATGATGTAAGCAATACAGAAGTCAATTACTTCGAAGTACTGGAAGGCAACGGAGAAATCGCTGCTCAAATGAGCAACCCTACCTTTCAGGAAGAAGACGGCAGCCCGGACTATTCCCGCGGCGGGCAGTTCAATGACTGGTACTACATCGGCGGCATTTCCTTTGCCTTCCGACTGCAGGGCGGGGGCGGCGGAAGGAACAGCGGCCGCAATATCGGATGCCCCACCTTTTAGCCCAAAACACTGACAATCAACTCCTTGCTATACATTACTGCTGATTTTTCGGAAACGCAAGCGCCGCGTTTTCCCGATAAAACCGGTATGCCCGGGAGCTAAGCCTCTATCCATTCACACAAATACGGCAGCTCAGGTGTTAGTACTTCGAAAGCAAATTTACCAGGCAAATACCTTTTTAACCTGTTCAGGCATTAAATTCGCCAAAACACTATCAGCCTGGCTTTCGCCAAAATATTGCCCGGCAGACGCCCTGCTCTGCTGATAATTCTTCGACCTACGCCCCCCTTGGCAAAACCAATGAATCCAAATAAAATTCCATATTCACCAGTTTAAAAAGCCCTTTGCAGATTTATTGCAGCCGAGTTTCAGGAAACCATTTTTAATGTTAATTTTGTATTAACTGATCGTAAATTGAATCTGCAATGAAAAGGATTTTGGTGCTGTGCACCGGCAATTCCTGTAGAAGCCAAATGGCCGAAGGTTACTTGAAATTCTACTCCAGCGGCAATCTTGAAGTCTATAGTGCAGGCACGGAAAGCACGGACTTACACCCGCTGACTGTCTCCGTTATGGAAGAGGACAATATTGACATGAGCGATCATGAGCCTAAAAACCTCGATCGTTTCCATGGCCAGTCTTTTGACTACCTGATTACCGTATGCAAAGAGGCAGACCAGGAGCTGCTGAAAGGCATCGACTATCAGCACAAAGTCCATTTTAACATACCGGACCCGGCCTCCAAAACGGGCAGCCCGCAGGAAGTCGAACAAGAATTCTTCCGGGTCCGCGAGCTCATCAAGAAGAACATGCTCAAATTTCTTGGCGGCGTCCTGTCTGAAAACATTGAGCACGCCTGACACCCTACCCTTACTCTACCCATCCTGTTATTAACATTAATTTAATGCGATCTGCTTGAGGCCGAGAGGCTCGCCGCCTATCTTTGCTCCCTTATCAAATAGCGAGTAATGACCGACCAAGCCTTTGAATACTTCAAGCGGGACTCCAGCTGGCTTTCCTTCAACCACCGGGTACTGCAGGAAGCGATGGACCCCTCTGTGCCTTTGTACGAGCGCATAAAGTTTCTGGCCATCTACAGCTCCAATCTCGATGAGTTTTTCCGGGTGCGGGTCGCCTCACTGCGCAGCTTTAAGGAACTGAAGAAAAAAACCCGCCGCGAGCTCGAGCTTACGGCCAAGCCCAAAAGGGAGCTGAAGCAAATCCGCAAAATTGTGCAGGCACAGCAGGAACAGTTTGGGCAGACCTTCCGGGAATCCATTTTGCCCCAATTGCAGGAACAAGGCATCTCCATCGTTCAGGCAGAGGACTTCAGCCCGGAACAGCAACAGCAAGCCAAGCAGTACTTTTTCGAAAAGATATACCCGGGGCTCAGCCCGCTCTACCTACAGGCAGGCGAGCGCCCTCCATTTCTCAAAAACCGCGGGCTGTACTTCATCGTGCCGCTGCAGGAAGAAGGCCGCGTGGCTGTAGTGGAAATACCAAGCGAAGACCATCCCCGTTTCTGCGAGCTTACCAGTCCGCAGGAAGGCACTTACCACATCACTTTTCTGGACGAGATTATCCGCTTCAACCTGCCGGAGCTGCTGGGGCAGAAAATTGAAGGTGCTTACGCCATTAAGGTCTCGCGGGATGCGGAGCTTTACATAGAGGATGAGTATACCGGCGACCTGGTAGAAAAAATCCGCAATAGCCTGGAAGAGCGCAACATCGGCCTGCCTACCCGCTTTTTGTATGATCAGCGGATGCCGGAAGAACTGCGCGATCTGGTCAAGGATGCCTTCAGCCTGAGCAAGCACGACCTGATTCCCGGCGCGCGTTACCACAACTTTCACGACTTCTTCTCCTTCCCTAATCCAACGGGGAAGCAGGAGCTCCACGATGCGCCGCTCCCACCGCTGCCCCACCCCGGGCTGGAAGCAGCCCGCAGCATCTTCAGCTACCTTCAGCAGGGGGATACGGTGCTGCACTTCCCCTACCATAAATATGACTATGTGCCTCGCTTTATCAACGAAGCTGCGGATGACCCCAAGACTACGCAAATCAAGATTACGCTTTACCGCGTCGCCGCAAAGTCGGCAGTGGTGGAAGCGCTGCTGCGCGCCCTGGACAACGGCAAGGAAGTCACTGTTTTCATTGAGGCAAAAGCCCGCTTCGACGAAGCGGCCAATCTGTACTGGGGCGGAGAGCTGGAAAAGCGCGGTGCACGGGTACTGTACAGCTACCCCGGCATTAAGGTGCACAGCAAGCTGCTGCTGGTCAACCGGACGGAGAATGGGAAGGACCGCCGCTATGCCTACCTGGGCACCGGCAATTTTAACGAAAAAACCGCCCGCCTTTACTGTGACCATGCCCTGCTCACTGCGGATGCCCGGCTGGCCGATGAGGTAGAGCAGGTATTTGCGCTGCTGGAACGGCAGATTCTCCTGCCTAAGTGCCAGCACCTGTTTGTATCTCCGTTTAACACGCGCGACCGGTTT
>CAJXXJ010000103.1 GCA_913062745.1 uncultured Phaeodactylibacter sp. | reverse complement strand
TCCTTCAGGTGGTCGATTGCCGTGCGGCCGGCGATACAGCAGTAGTTGCCGTCCGCTCCCAGCGGCACAGAGCCTTCCACACAGAGGATGTACTCGCCGTGGTATTTCTCCATCGTAGCGTGCTTCGCGGCTTCAGCCTGATGCCCGGATGCTGCCATAAGGGTCAGGGTATAATCGAGGGAGATTTTGTCCAAAATAATATCCGCGACGATAGGGTGGTCTGAGCGTATAAATGACTCGCTGCAACAGGTGCATTCCTGATAGTGCTCCCAGATGACCGGCACCCTGGGGGTGGTTTCCAGGCGTTTGGCTACCTGTCCGACCACGGAGGTCTCCAGGCCCATATAGGCAGCCATGTAGGTGGCGAACTTCATGAAGTCGCGCCGTGAGTATCCCTGCTTGAGGATACTCTGTAAGTAGGTATCCCGATTGTTTTTGACTGATTTCATCTTGGCAGCATTTTATTAGTCGCGAAAAGTCACTCTGCAAAATAAAATAGCGTGCTGCGGCATAAGAATGAATATAGTCACTCTAAAAAGGTGATAAAAGTCACCCCTGTAATAAGCAGCTCTTCCTATCATTGCATATAAAACAATTTCGCATTATGAAGAAGCCTATCGCAATTGCTGCGGCACTGTTGCCGCTGACCGCCTTCGCTCACGCCGGCCACGGCCACGGCCAAGGGCATGAGCCGATCCATTTTTTATCTTCTCCGGATCATCTGATACCTGTACTGCTGGCGAGTGCCGTAGCTATCGGGTACTTTGTATACCGGAAAAAGCAGCGCAGTAATGCATGAGATGTCTATCGCCCTCGGTATCGTGAACATTGCCAATAAGGCCTGCGAAGAGGCTCAGGCTGCCCGCATCGACTCCATCACCCTGGAGATCGGCAAGCTGGCGGGCGTACAGCTGGAGTCGCTCTACTTCGTATGGCCAGCGGCAGTAGAAGGCACCGTGCTTGCCGGGGCGGAGCGCATTATTGAAGAGCGGGAGGGGCAGGCATTATGCCTGGAATGCGATCGGGAGTTTGCCCTGCAGCACCATTTTGATGCCTGCCCTCACTGCCAGGGATACTTTAAAAAAATCATCGCGGGCAAGGAGCTCAATGTTAAATCAATGGCGTTTACGCTTCCGGATAATCCGGTCCCTGCCCCTTCCAAAACCAGATAACACTATGTGCGGAGTATGCGGCTGCGGCAGCGATAAAGGGCCTAGCGTCCGGCTGCCTAACGAAAAAGAACATCAGCACGCTCATGAACATCACCATCATGGGCACGACCACCACCATCATGGGCATGAGCATAGCCACGAGCATGACCACCATCATCATCATGCGCACGGGCACGACCATGCTCACAGCCACGGGCATGACTACCATCATCATGGGCACGATCATTCCCACGGGCATGACCATCATCACCACCATCATAACGGGCATTCGAACAGCCACGGTAAGCAGGCGGTAGTGGAGTTGGAACAAAATATCCTGCACCACAATCAACTGCTGGCCGAACGCAACCGCGGCTACTTTGCAGCTAAGAATATGCTGGCCGTCAACCTGGTCAGCTCACCGGGCTCCGGCAAGACTTCCGTGCTTGAGCGTACGCTGCGGGATATGAAGGAGCGGGCTGATTTTTATGTCATCGAGGGAGATCAGCAGACCTTCAATGATGCAGACCGCATTGATGCGGTCGGCGTGCCGGTCGTGCAAGTCAATACCGGGCAGGGCTGCCACCTGGAGAGCGATATGGTACAAACCGCTTTGCAAAAGCTCAAGCCGCGGGACAACAGCCTGCTGTTTATTGAAAATGTCGGCAACCTCGTTTGCCCGGCCATGTTCGACCTGGGCGAAAACAAGCGGGTGGTCATCATCAGCACTACGGAGGGCGACGACAAGCCGATCAAGTACCCGGATATGTTCCACTCGGCGCAGCTGTGCCTGATCAACAAGATCGACTTGCTGCCTTACGTGAATTTCGATGTGGATAAAGCCAAAGCGTACGCCCGCCGCGTCAATCCGGATATTGAGTTTCTCGAAGTATCCGCTACCGTTGGCACCGGCCTGGAGGCCTGGTACGACTGGCTATTGACCGAACAGCAAAAACTCGCCTGATATGTGCCTGGCTATACCTGGAAAATTAGAAGCGATTACCGGACAGCTGGATGAGACCTTCCGCATCGGGAAGGTCTCCTTCGACGGCATTATGAAGCAGGTCAACCTGACGATGGTGCCGGAAGCCAAAGTGGGCGACTACGTGCTGGTGCATGTGGGCGCAGCCATTCAGGTGGTGGATGAAAAAGAGGCCCGGGAAACTTTTGATATCCTGAAAAAGATGGGGGAGTTGGATGAGCTGGAGGAGCCGTGAGTTATGCCCTGAGCACCGGTATGCTTTTTGGTCCAACTACCCAAATACGGGGGTATACCGGTGACGAAGCAGTTTTCCCCGATAGCCATCATAGGGGGCGTTGTAGCTGCAAGCTGGGACGGGCGGTGGGCTATGGAGCAACAACGGCTAGTGCGGGACGAATAGTAGATTTTTACTAAACAGAAAGCTAATTTCTTCATCGCAATTTTTTCCGTTACACTATCCTTTTTTTATCTTTACAGTGTCGCTCAAACAGATCAAAAACTAAGTAGCAGTATTGCTCAATGAAGCCGCTCAGTACAAAAGTGCGATTGTATTGCTACGCTCTCAAAACGCTTTCTTCATCCTATTAATCCGATATTATGTATAACCAATTTTTGTTTTTGACGCCGGCGCTACCGGCTTTTTACAAGTACCCATCAATGGGGAAGTTCTTTTTATCGCTTTTTGTGATACTCGCCTGCGCTTTCGGGGGGGGACTAGCCTACGCTCAAACCTACCCGGCCTGCGGAGAGGTGTTTCTAGAAATGGGCGACGAAACCGACCCCAACGCCAGCCAGCTAGACTGCTACCGGGTAAAAGTGCCATTCTACCTGGCTACTGACGACCCTACCCTTACAAGCATCGAAGCCTTCGACATGAACATTGGCATTCAGTTCGATTATAAGAACACAAGTACTCCAGACTACCCGCCCATAGAGGTGGTAGATGCCGAAATCCCTACGCAGACCTCAGAGGGCATGCCTTTCCAGTCTGGATTTGGATTTGGCGAATTCCCGGGAAGCAATTATTTCTTCATCAAGCAGGTAGGAGGTAGCGAGACGAACCCAATCACCTTCGAGGTCAACCAGTCGACCCCCTCTTTTTATGCTATTGTCGATGTGCGGCACGGCGCTAACTTTGAGGCGACAGTGGTGACCTTTGAGGAAGACCCAACTGAGTTTTCTTTGGTCAATACCGCCCTCAATCCCTCCGTCACCGTCTGTGAATTTGAAGACATCGAAATCCAAGGCAATGTTGACCACCGGGGGCCCTTGGCTAATTTCTGCGGCAGCACTACCGGTGCAGACGATATCCGGGTCGAAATTGATTTTGACAATATCACTGAGACCGCCGCTGATATCAGCAACGGGCAGGGGCAGCTAAAAAAGGTGCCAGTGAAGCTCGTCAGTCTTTCTGGCGACCCCGGCAATTTCAACCTCAGCCGCCTGGACTTGAAAATCGACTATACGGATGTGGAGGGAAACTTGCAGGTGAGCGCACCCGAGTATGAAGTTTTAGGTCTTTTAGACCCGCTCCCCGAAGTCAACACCACTGATGGCTACATTGCTGTCAATTTATCTGAAGATGACTTAATCAGCGCTGATTTCGAATTCGATCTTATTCCCGGTTCCAGCGACGATTACGAGTTAGTGCTTTTCTACATCAATGTAGAAGCCCCTACCAACCCGCCTGCGGCCGGCGAGATCGAGTTTACCGAAGACTACGCCCGGCTGAAGTACGACGGCGGTCCCTGCTGCTTGCCACAGTTGCAAGGTGGCGGCACGGTACTTTTGGAAGAGTTTGAACGCTACTGCGGCAACAATACAGCTTCCTATTTGGAGATTTCCCCCCTTAATGAGACCTTAGATGAAGACGAAGTAGGGCTGGATGTACGCATACATGTCGACTCGGATGACCCTAGCGTTACGGAGCTGGAATACAGTCAACTGTTCATCGAGGCGGAGGTGAATTTGGAAGGGGG
The DNA here is from genome assembly GCA_913062745.1 of uncultured Phaeodactylibacter sp. Classification (GTDB taxonomy): domain Bacteria; phylum Bacteroidota; class Bacteroidia; order Chitinophagales; family Saprospiraceae; genus Phaeodactylibacter. The sequence goes on along the minus strand of CAJXXJ010000103.1, from coordinate 5,197 downwards.
GCTAACGCTAGACGATGTAGCCATTGAAGCCGATACCGATATATGTTCCTCCAATTGTTCATCCACGGATTTCAACTATCCTTCCTCGGGTTGTGTAGAGGTAGTGCCCGGCACAAATATTATCCGCTATGGTTTTTGTACTGCCACTGATCTTTTTACCGATACCGACTACCGGCTATTCAAAATACGAGCCGATGGGGGTAATTGTGACGGCCGGATACGCTCCATCAACATCAACCGGGCAATCTGGAAAGAAGGCAGTAACAACGCTTGTGTACCTGACATTCAATACAACTATCAGGATTCAGACTTGACCACCAAGGTAGACGTTCCGGGCACCGTTTTTACGCACTGTACGCCAGCGGGCAACTACGTAGCAGGATTAGAGGGTGTACAGATTGAAGATTGTGAAGAAGCATTTGGTGATATTGTGAGCGGGACTGACGGAAGTTTTGAACTGACGGAAATATGCCGCAACGAAGGGGCTGCCAATGCCTTGTCTGCACAAAGGCTTAATAGCGGAGATGCCGCTAATGGAGTCTCTACTTTTGACCTCGTCGCAATCAGTAAACATATATTGGCTGTAACCCCACTCGATCAGCCCTGGAAATATATTGCTGCCGATGTGAATAATAGTCGCAACATCTCCACTTTGGATTTAATACAGATGCGAAAAGTTATTCTTGGGATTGACACCGACTTCGCATTATCTGACAACTGGGAGCTTATCGGTGAAAATTATACTATTCCAGGCAATCCTGATCCGTTTGCCACTTCTTTTACATACGCCGACTTAGACTGTTTTGAATTCGATCTGGGTGCTGATAATACGCCTGCTTTTTACGCGATTAAAAAAGGAGATGTGGACGGCAGTGTTGTGCAATGCAGTGAAACGGTCAACTATGCCGGAGACTTTGAAATCAAGGGTGTCAACAACACCATTGCAGCGCACATCGCAAATGGAAAAGTCGCCTTTAGCGCGGCTGCTTCGGGCACTGCTTTTACAGATGTACTGGGATTTCAGGCTGCTCTGCGGTTCGATACTGCAAAGCTCACCCTTGACACCCTGCTGGCTAGAGATTTAGGCGATGTGGATGGCGATATTTATCACTTGGACTCCAACGACCCGGGTCTGCTGCGCATCTCCTGGTTTGCCGAAAACGGCACGGCCCGAGACCTTTCCTCCACCGAGCAAGCTTTCGAATTGGTCTTCGACCTTAATTCCGGTAGTACGTTGAGCTTTTCAGACGTATGGATAGACACCACCGAGATGGCGCCGGAGCTGTACGTAGAGCGCGGCAGCACGATAGACCGCTATCGCTTAACGCTGGGATCACCCGCTTCCGGGTTTTTGATACAGGCGCCGGGCAATGGCCAATTGCCCGCCTCTCAGCGTGTGGCGCAGGAACTGACAGTACAGCCCAACCCCAGCAGCGGCAACTTTACCGTAATGGCCCTGCCCCAGGCCACCGCCCCCGCACGCCTGCAAGTGCTGGACAGCAGCGGCAAGCTGCTGCTGGACCAAGAAGCAGACTTGTCTTCGGACTGGCAGTTGCCGGCCGATGGCTGGCCGGCGGGCTTGTACCTGCTGCGGGCAGAAGTCGATGGGGAGCTTTATACTACCCGTTTGGTAAAACAATAAATTAAGTGTACCGCCCTGCCTGGCCGAAGCGCCGGGCAGGGCATTTCTTATTACCTAAAGCAAATCTCATGTACAGACTAACCATAACGCTATGCTTATCGCTCCTCTGTATTTACTCCTCCTCCGCTCAGAGCTGGGAGCTGATCTATGAGGCGCCCTCGCCGAGCCCCCTGAGCAAAATAGATGATATACATGACCTATGCAGGGTCGGCGACAGTACGATATGGATTTCGGGGGGGAGTGAACCACATTTAGCGGTCTCTTATGATAACGGCGAAAACTGGACGGATAGGTCTTCCAATCTCCCGGAATCAGTACAAAGGAGGATAACATCCGTATATTTTCACAATGAAGATTTTGGGCTAATCGGCACCGGCCCACCCAGTGCTCTGTACTACACCGAAAACGATGGGCAGAGCTGGCAGCCCGCTAATATAGACTTTCAGGGTTTTGAGCCGGTCACATTTCTGGGTTGGGATGACGGTATAGTTTTCAAGAACGAACTGGAAGGCTGGGCCATGAGAACGAATGTGCCGGCTACAGTGCTGCATACCACCGACGGGGGGCGGAACTGGGAGGTACTACTGCAGGACGAGGACGAGGTATACCGGCACATTGCTTACCACAGTGGGGACACGCTAATCCTCAACAACCGGGAGCACCTGATGTACACCTACGACGGGGGCGAAAGCTGGGAAGATATTGAGGACAATCTGTGGCAGGAGCGGTATTCCGCCTTCTTCCTCAACCGGCAGCGCGGCTGGTGGGCGGGGCGGAATAACCAGGTCCACTCGACCTACGACGGGGGCGTGACCTGGGATACCTCTTATGTAGTAGGTAGTGGCAATCCCGATAATTCCCGGGTTTACCAAACCCACTTTGTCAACGACACCCTCGGCTGGGCTGTCGTGCACTGGCCTACATCCGATGAAGGGGTCTATGTCTCCACCGACGGGGGGTATACCTGGGTAAAGCAAAATCCACATATTGAGGATCCTTGGAGCATGAGAGTGTACGGCGATAGCCTGGCCTACGTACTTACTGAAAGTACCCCAGATGGCATAGGCAAAGTCTATCGCTACCGCAAGCGCCCGGCCAGCTGCCTGCCGACGGGCAGCGTCAGTGTATCGGACAGCAGCAGCCTGTACCCCCTGCTGTCGTGGCAGCCGGCCACGGGCGCCTACGACGGCTACTACCTGCAGCTCGGCAGCACGCCCGGCGGGCAGGATGTCCTGCCGCGCACGGATGTAGGCTTGGATACGTTCTACCAAGCCATTACCCCGCTGCCGGATGGAGTGGAGCTCTACGCCACCGTGCTGCCGTACAACCACATCCTTGGCGCGGCAGAGGGCTGCGGCAGCACCGCTTTCACGACCCTGGCCTGCCCGCCGCCTATTGCTGTAGATACTGGCTATTGTAAGGGCAGCGGCCTGCTGTGGGGAGACAGCCTGATTACTTCCCCGGGCTTGTACACTTTTACAGACACCCTCTCCACCGGCTGTGTGCAGGAGACTCTGCTGCAGGCCGAGCAGTACGGCAGTACCGGCAGCAGCATCGACACAGCCTACTGCGCGGGCACGCCTTTTTACTGGCAGGACAGCCTATTGGCGGGCCCGGGCACCTATCAGTTCGGGTATACCTCGGCGCAGGGCTGCGACAGCACGCTGCTGCTGCATCTGGAAGAATGGCCGGCGCCGACGCTGCGCATAGATACCTTCATCTGCGAGGGGGAGAGCTATACCGGGCAGGACACGCTTATTTCGGGTGCGGGGACGTACAGCTTCCACTACAGCACTGCGCAGGGCTGCGACAGCACCCTGCAGGTTTTCCTGGAAGAGCGGCTCAATAGCTACATCGAAATCGACACGGCCCTCGTCCCCGGTGGGCTGTACGACGGCCAGGCCTACGAGGGGGATACCACACTGGTTTACAATTTCACGGCTGCCAATGGCTGCGACAGTATTGTCGCCGTGCATATTGAGGTGCTTACCTCAACCTATCAGCCACAAAAGGCGCAGCCGCTGCGGGTGCAGCCCAACCCCAGCAGCGGCAACTTTACCGTAATGGCCCTGCCCCAGGCCACCGCCCCCGCACGCCTGCAAGTGCTGGACAGCAGCGGCAAGCTGCTGCTGGACCAAGAAGCAGACTTGTCTTCGGACTGGCAGTTGCCGGCCGATGGCTGGCCGGCGGGCTTGTACCTGCTGCGGGCAGAAGTCGATGGGGAGCTTTATACTACCCGTTTGGTAAAACAATAAATTAAGTGTACCGCCCTGCCTGGCCGAAGCGCCGGGCAGGGCATTTCTTATTACCTAAAGCAAATCTCATGTACAGACTAACCATAACGCTATGCTTATCGCTCCTCTGTATTTACTCCTCCTCCGCTCAAAGCTGGGAGCTGATTTATGAGGCGCCTTTTGGCGTGGGCACAAACATTAAAGATGAAATACTTGACTTATGCAGAGTGGGTGACAGCACAATATGGGTTTGTGGGGGTAATGGGAGTGTACCACATATCGCAGTCTCCTATAATGACGGCGAAAGCTGGACCGATATGACGGAGCATACCCCTGAGCAAGTAGTATCAAGAATAAGAGCTATATATTTCATAAGCGAGAATTTTGGCCTAATCTACCCAGACACCGGAATCCCCGAGTTTATATTTTATACAGAAAATGGTGGACAAAGCTGGCAGACTGCTAATGTTAACCTGCAAAATTCTGGCCCTATTCCATCTTTTGCAATCAATGAGGTTGTATTCAAAGACGAACATGAAGGCTGGGCACTTAGGGAATTTGAACCTGTTACATTACTAAATACTACCGATGGAGGATTAAATTGGGATATACAACTTCAGGTCTCCAATGAAGGGAAATATCGAAACATTGCTTATCATAACGAAGACACATTGATCATCACCACCAACGAACACCTGGTGTACTCCTACGACGGGGGCGAAAGGTAAACATTCAGCCGCTTTAGACAAAGTTAAAATAAAATACGATATTTAATCCCATGGAACCGTCTGCACTGAATAACCTACTATCCAAGCTGCCGCCTGACATTAGCCAGGTGGTCAGGGTTATTATTTCTATGCAGCAAGAAGCCATATCCCAGCGCGATGAAACGATCCGGGCATTAGAGCAGCGCATCAAAGAACTGGAAGCCCAGCTCAACCAAAACAGCCGGAACAGTTCTCGACCGCCAGGCAGTGATGGCCCTAAGAAGCCACGCACAGCAGCCCAAAAAGGCAAGAAAGGCAGGAAGCCCGGTGGCCAGCCAGGGCATAAAGGCACTACTTTGAAGATGGTGCCCAGCACGGAGGCGAAGATTGAGGACCATTACCCAAAGGCTTGCTCTGGTTGCGGCGCAGATTTATCGGGGCAGCCAAGCCTGGGTTTTGACCGCCGCCAGGTCTTCGATATCCCGCCAATTGAGATACAAGCCACAGAGCACCGTGCACACCGCGCCAGCTGCTCCCGCTGTGGGGAATATACACTGGGGCGCTTTCCGGCGGAAGCTACGAATAATGCGGTGTACGGGCCCAACCTGCGGACG
>CAJXXJ010000102.1 GCA_913062745.1 uncultured Phaeodactylibacter sp. | reverse complement strand
GCAACCAAAATGAAAACAAGCAAACTAAAAGCATTAGTCGTGCTGGATGTACTATTCTCCCAGCCCCTCAGCGCTCAAACACCTGTCATTGCGCAGGCTGGCAATTTCTTTGTCTGCATTATTGCAGGTATACTGCTGGCATTCGCCTTCCAGTTTTTGTTTACCAACCTGGCGGTAGCTGCCGGCATTTCCTCCGTAGGCGACCTGAGTGAGGCGAACGGCAAGAGTGACAGCAGTAGTTCTTCAAGCAGCGTCTCCGGCCCCAAAGCCATGTCTGGCCTCGGTATATTTATGACCTTTACTATGGCTGTTTCTCTATTCTTTGCCAGCCTTATTGCAGTAAAAATAAGCCTGCTGCCCAGTAATACTATCGGCTTTGCGCTTGGCCTAATCATATGGGCCGGCTATCTGCTCATCGGGCTGTATGTGGATTCCAAGATGATTTCCAGCCTTACGGGTTCCGCGTTTTCTGCTGTAAAAGATGCGCTGCGCACCGGCGCTTCTGCAGTGACCAACCTGTTTGAATCCAGCGAGCAGCAGCAAGCAAAGGCCACTGCACGGGAAACAGTCTCCGCCATTCATGACGAAGTGCGCAAGGAGTATGACATCTCCGACCTCGGCCATAAGCTGGATGCCTACGTGGAAGAGCTCAAGCCTGACCATATCGACATGGATGACCTGCACGAGCGGATCGCCGAGCTGCTGCACGATCTGGAGGTACGCGAAGCCTATACTCCCGACGACCCGGCTGCTACCAAGCGGCTCTTTCTGGAGGTAGCAGGCAAACAGCCCAACCTCTCAGAAAAGGACAAGCAGCGGCTGAGCAACACCTTTGACGAAGTCAGCCGCACCCTTAAGGAAAGCGGCAGCCCTACCGACAAGGCACTAGCTCTGGTAGACCGGGTATCGCCAGGCTCGGAGAGCAGCGCTAAACGCTACCGCCAACAGATCAAGAGCTACCTGGAGGAAAGCGATCAGGAAGAGTTACAACCTCAACAGTTACGCAGCGACCTCGAATACATCCTGCAGCACCCGAAAGCAGCACCTTCCGTGGTGAAGGAGCGGGCACAAAGCATTGACCGTTCTACCATCGCTGCCATCATCTCTGCTGCAGATGGTAAGAGCAAACATGAAATAGAGCGCTACATCGACCGCGTGGAGGACGCCCTGCGCAAGGTAAGCTACCGGGCCAGCGCTACCTCAGGCAGTACTGCCGAACGCGTGAAGCAAGCCGCAAGCTCTGGCAGCAGTGCACCCTCCGCACAACGGGATGCAGAAACGGAGCGTGCCGTCGAACAGTGGTTCAACCGCATGAACCAGCCGGAGCTCCGCTACGAGCGCCTTAAGTGGGACGCCCAGCAAATTATGGACGACCCCAAAGCGACGCCTTCAGTGGTACGCAACCGCCTGAAAGCGATGGACCGGGAGTCCTTTATCGCACTCATGAGCAATAACCGCCACCTTTCACGCCAGCAAGTGGAAAGAGCCGCATTGAAGCTGGAAGAAGCGCGCGACAAAGTCTTGCAGCGTGCAGAAGAGATGGAAGAAAAGGCCAAAACCAAGTGGCAGGAAGCTAAAGAAAGAACACTGCAACAGGCCGAACGGGCACGGCGCACCGCAGCCGCAGCCGCCTGGTGGGTGTTCGTTGCCGCTATCGTGTCCGGGGCAGCCTCGGCAGCCGGCGGCATTCTGGCCCTAACGATTTGATCCATAATCGATTGATTGTTTTTGTGAAACGAAGCCCATGAGGCTAGCTGAATCCGGAATATCCCAACGCTTATATACAAGCAACCTTCAGGATGTACTCAGCTGGCCCTTGGGCCTTTTTTGACTTCAATAAATAATATGAGAGAATCGGTTAAACACTGGGCAGAACTGGCTGCCGGAGCACTTGAACTCTTTGGCATTGCCGTGATTATGCTGGCTATACTTATTGCCACTACGAGTATGGTAGCCCAAAGCCTGCGCGGAAAAGGGCACGAGGCTTACGAAGGCTACCGCCGAAAGCTGGGGCAGGGTATACTGCTGGGGCTGGAAATTCTGGTGGGGGCAGACATTATTCAAACAGTAGCCGTAGAGTTTACCTTGCATTCCGTCGGAGTGCTGGCCCTCGTAGTGCTGGTCCGTACTTTCCTAAGCTTCACCATGGAAGTGGAAATCTCCGGCCGATGGCCGTGGCAGCAAGGCCCTTCGAAGTAGTCGCTTAATGCTGTAACTTGACCCGCTCTTTGGCCAGGTAGGCGCCGGCTTCCAGTTCGGCAATGTAAGCCACCAATTCTTCCCGCAGCTTGCAATGCAAATCCCAGGCCATGGGCGCATTCTTTGCGCTGCAGAGCGCCCGGATGACAATAGCTTCCTTAGAGCTGTCCACCACCTGCACCGTAGGCGGCTTTTCTTCATCGTAAGCATCGGACGCCCGTAGCAGCTCCGCGAATTTATTCCTCACCTTATTCACATCTATCTTGTAATCAGCGTGCAGCATGATGGGCTTTACCAGATGGGCATCGTACATCGTCCAGTTTTGGAAGGGGTGCGTGATGAAGTAGCGCAGCGGCACCACTACACGGCGCTTGTCCCAGGTGTTGATCACCAGATACGTGAAGCGGATATCCTCAACAGTGCCGCATTCTCCTTCAAACAGCACCCAGTCGCCAATCCGGGCGGGCTTGGTCAGGGCAATCTGCAGCCCGGCAATAATATTGCCCAGCGTAGCCTGAGCAGCGATGCCCAAAATAACCGTAGCTATCCCGGCGGAGGCAAAAAGCGACAAGCCCAGGTTTTGAAGAGACGGAAACTGGGAAACTACCGCGCCAATACCCAAAACGACCACAATGAACGCGATCACCTTGCGCGCCACGGATATCATAGTCAAATAACGCTTAGACTCCTGGTTTTCCTCATTTGTGATATCGCCTACCTTGCGCGCCGCTACCCGGTCCATCAGATAATCAATAGCCCGCATGATAAACCAGGTAAACAGCCCGATGACCAGGATGAGCAGGAGAGAGTACAAATAAGGCGACCAGGCACCGGAAACCGACAGTACCTGCTTCATGCCTACATAAAAAACCAGCCCGCTCACCGCCCAGGCCAGCGGTTTGGTCATTTTTTCACCCATTTCATTCGCCCATTGGCGGTCCATTTTGCGCACACCGCGCCGGAACACCTGCCCGATCAGATACCCGAGCCCCCAGGACAGAAAGATCAGCAACACTACCCCGGCAATCTTCCACCAGGCGATCCCGACAATCTCCCTTTTACCCCAGGCGGGTATCCACCGGCTCAGTTTGCTGGGCCCGTGGGCTTTGTACAGGCCCGGAATATTTTCCACGGTATTGGCCGAGATGAGCCAGACCGGCGCACGCTCGTCCAACCTTACCCGCTGTACCCGGACCGGTACGCCTCCGCCGTCCAGCGAGAGGTTAGCAATTTCTATGCTGCGCCGCGGCTTGCCGGCAACGGATTTAGTCGTGGAAATCCCCTGATTGCGCTGCCCGTCCGGCCGGTCGGAGAGCACATCCCAATCAATATTGATGCTTTTGGAAATGATATAGTACAATTGCTCGGCCAGCTCCGCTCCGGTCACAGGCTGTTCCCGCACCGGCAGGAGATTGAGGTTGAGGGCATAGGCAGCCGCTGAAAAGTTGCCGGCGCGGCAGGAACGCATGAAGTGCTCCAGGCAGGCACGGGGTGTTTGCAGGTGCACGCTGTCCGGCCGGGCGGCCAGCCCTTCGTTGAGACGGTCGAGCCGAAAAAAAGCCGGGCTATAACCTTTCAAAGCAGAAGCTTCTTCGATAGGCAAATCTTCAGTAGGCTCTGGCGCTTCCGCCTCTGCCTGACGGGAGGAAGCAGTGTCTTTCCCGGTTTGGCTTTGAGCCAGGCTGTCGGCAGCCGGCTGCGGACGGCGGGCGGTATCTGAGGGTGCCCCGGCCAGGGCACTGCTATCGGCCGTAGCATCCGGCTGCCGCACACTCGTATCAGATTGTGCACTAGCCGGCAGCAGAAAAAGAAGAGGCAGGGCAAGCAACAGGAATATTCGTTTCTTGGGGATCATTTTCATTATCACATTTTGTAGTGATCCGGAGGCTTTCGCCAACCGGCTTTGCGATAGAAAGTTTCCCGGCCCTATATGTTTGCCACCCTGCCTCTTAGGCAGCTTTTAAGCTAACTTCCAAAGCTGTGCCTCCCAGGGCCGCAACGTACCAGCGTCAGGAACAGGATAATTTCCAAAGAAGGGTTGCGCGCCTTCCGGGACTTCCACCGGGACACTTTGCTCCTTACCGGAAAAATTCAGGAACACCAGGAACGTGGCTTCCTCATCCCAGCGCCGGTAAGCGTAAAGCCAGTCGCTGCCGCCATCCAGCTGCTCGTACTCGCCGTAGACAAGGGTAAGGTGCTTTTTGCGCAAAGCAAGCAGGCGGCGGTAGTAATGGAAGATGCTGTCCGGATCGGCTACCGCTGCCTCCGCATTGATCTCAGTATAGTTGGGGTTGACCCGAATCCAGGGCTCGCCCTCCGTAAAGCCGGCATGGGAACGGCTATTCCACTGCATCGGCGTACGCACATTGTCCCGGCTTACCCGGTGCAGTATCTGAAGCAGCTGAGCAGAGTCCGCGCCCCTTTCCTGCGCCTCTCGGATGGCATTGACAGACTCAATATCGCGGTAGTCCGCAAAATCCTCGTAGGCCACATTCGTCATACCCAGCTCGCTGCCCTGATAAACAGAAGGCGTACCGCGCAGCGTCAGCAGCAGCGTAGCCAGGAGTTTGGCAGATTCCATACGGTAGTCGCTGTCGTCTCCCCAGCGGGAGACCATACGCGGGAAGTCGTGATTATCCAGGAATATGGAAATCCAGCCATCGTCACCCATCGCTTCGTGCCAGTCCGTAAATATCTGCTTAAACTCAGGGAGGCTCCATGCTTTGGGGTCAAACTTGCCCTTCGGCCCCCAATCGAGCGTCATGTGGTCAAAGTGGAAGAGCATATTGAGCTCGCCGCGGCCCTCCCCTACGTACAGCTTAGCCAGGTCACGGGGTACGCCCGGCGCTTCTCCGACGCTCATGGCATCGTAATTGGACAGAGTTTCCCGTACCATCTCCTGCAGGAATTCATGCAGCCGCGGCCCGTTGGCGTACACATCGCGCATGGCGGAGCCAAAGTCATTCAGGTTGATATCTGGCCAGTCCAGCCGTTTTGAAATAAATGGAATGACGTCCATACGGAAACCATCGATGCCTTTGTCCAGCCAGAAGCGCATCAGCTCGTATACTTCTTCCCTCACTTTGGGGTTTTCCCAGTTGAGGTCCGGTTGCTTTTTGGAAAACAGATGCAGGTAGTACTCGCCGGTCGTATCGTCGTATTCCCAGGCTTTGCCGCCGAAGAAGGCGATCCAGTTGTTCGGAGGTTCCGGCTCCCAGAAGTAATAGTCCCGGTAGGGATTGTCTTTGGAAGAGCGGGATTGCTGAAACCATTCGTGCTCATCACTGGAATGGTTGACGACCAGGTCCATGACCAGCTTCATGCCACGGCGGTGTATACCATCCAGCATTTCCTCGAAGTCTGCCATACTCCCAAATTCGGACATAATGGCCCGGTAATCGGAAATATCATAGCCGTTATCGTCATTCGGAGAAGCGTAGACCGGGCTCAGCCAAAGCACATCGACGCCCAAATGCTGCAGATAGTCCAGTTTTTCGATGATGCCACGCAGGTCACCTACGCCATCACCGTTGCCGTCATTGAAGCTGCGGGGATATATTTGGTAGATCACCGCTTCTTTCCACCAGGTACGAGTCATGTTTTTTCGGGAAAGATAGAAAATTACAGCCGTTCAGCTGGCGCTGCCGGTTACCATTACTGCCGTTCCAGTTGTTGCAGCATGCGGCGGGCTTCCGGTGCGTACAGGCTCTTTGGATATGCTTCCAGAAATTCCTGCAGCGCTTCCCTCGTACCGGCATTTCTGGCGCGCTGCCAGGCTTGCTGCTCTGCTCCGGGTTCGTCAACGCCATCGCCTGGCCAGCCTTGGTCTCCGCCTGTATCACGGTCCGGGCTTTCCTCTGCCGGCGTGCCTACATTTTTGTCCAGCGGCTCGGTGACCTGCTCAACGCTGCTGCTGCCGCTGCCCAACCACCAGGTCCCCAGGCCCAGTGCCAGTGCAACAGAAGCGGCAATAGACAGCCGGCGGGCCATCCCTCCCGATTTCTTTTTGGGGGGCGCAGGCCGCTGTGGCTGCGCTGCCGGTGCTGCCGGGCTGGCCGGCACCGGTTCCTGATACGCGTACCCCCGTTTTATTGCTTCCATTGCCGGTTCGGCCGGAGCTGCCCCGCTGCGGGAACCTCCACTGCCGAAGTTGAGGGAAAGGCCGGCCTCGGTGAAACCGGCTGGTACGCTCTGCGGCGCTTCCGTTACGATTTGCACTTGTTCTTCCCAGGTGATATTGCGGCGTTCGCGCTCTCCGTCGATTTCTTCGATCACAGTCAGCTTGAGCAACAGGCTAAAGGTGCCTTCCCGCAGGGGGCGCACATAAAATTTCCACTCGGTGTATTCTCCTTCCTGCAAAAACTGGCGCTCATCGTAAAAGGTGCGGATGGCAAAAGCAGGTTCCGGGCTGGGGTCGATGAGCTCGGCCTCCATGACTTTGGATACGGTCACTTCTTTGACCTCCACATCGTCAGTCAGCTCCAGGTTGTCGGCTATGACGCTGCGGTCGTAGGCTAAACGGATAATGCATTCCTCTTCGCGGCCAACCTGCATCTCAGCGGGGATTTTATGCAGCAGGGTGCCCCGGCGCGCTTTTGGGCGAAAGCCCGCTGCCGGCCTGGGCAGGAAGTCTTCCGGTTCCAGTTCATCGATGAAGAGAAGCAGGCTGCTGCGCAGTTGGTTATAAGCGCGGCTCAGCTCATCGGCAGAACGCGTGCCCATGAGTTTTTCCCGGTTGGCATCATTGAGCTGTGCCCGCAGCTGTACCAATACGTGCGCTTTGGGCACGTCATCCGGCAGGCGCTCCTCTATGGATTTCATCGCTTTGCTAAGCTCCCGGACGAGCAGCTCCCGCCACTCGGCTTTCCAGGCCTCCAACTGTGTTTTGCTGACCATACTCCTCTGGTTTTCCTCTTTCCCAAAGATAGCAGATTCTGGAAATCTTCTCCGCTACGCTTGAATCTATGCGGGAGTTCCTGACAGACGGGCAACTGAACTATGTGAAAAACCAGATGCCTAAGGAAGTGCAGCCGGTATTCGGGTGGTAACTATTCAGCATACATAGAAAAATAAGCAGAAAATGCCCTGTTTTGCCCCATCCCCGAAGGGAGCCAGTGCATTTTCTGGTTTTGCAACCTTCAGAGTTGGGGCAAACAAAGCCAGAAAATGCCATCTACAAACTATGCTGAATAGTTACTCCGGGAAAAAGAATAGGCCGGTCCGCGACTGCAAAAAAGAAAAGGCTTGCCGGATCCATAGCGACCGGCAAGCCTTCTGTATATCCATCGTAACTATAATATCTTAGTCCCAGGTCTTCAGATGCCACTCATCGAAAGCCTGCTTTTCCAGCGACTCGCGGTGGTCCGGGTGGGCGATATCGATCAGCTGCTTGGCCCGCTGCCGTAGGTTTTTGCCAAACATCTCGGCTACGCCGTACTCTGTGACGATGTAGTGCACGTGCGCCCGGGTGGTGACTACGCCGGCACCTGGTTTCAACATAGAAGTAATGCGGCTGATGCCCTTGCGCGTGGTGGAAGGCAGTGCGATGATCGGTTTTCCGCCCTCGGAGAGGGAAGCACCGCGGATGAAATCCATCTGCCCGCCTACACCGGAGTAAATACGCGTACCGATGGAGTCGGCACACACTTGTCCGGTCAGGTCGATTTCTATAGCGCTGTTAATGGCCACCACTTTGGGGTTTTGGCGGATTACGGCGGTGTCATTGACGTAGGCGATATCGAGCACCCGCACGAGCGGATTGTCATCAACAAAATCGTAAAGCGCCTTGCTGCCCATGATGAAGCCGGTGACAATATGGTTGCGGTGCTTGCGCTTGTGTTGATTGGTAATAATGCCCTTCTCTACCAGATTGATGACGCCGTCGCTGAACATTTCGGTGTGGATGCCCAGCTCTTTGTGATTCTCCATAGCATTAAGCGCGGCATTGGGGATAGTACCGATGCCCATCTGCAAGGTAGAGCCGTTTTCCACCAGATTAGCAACATGCTGGCCGATGCGCTTCTCCACTTCGGTCGGCGTGGGAATCTCGAGGGTCGGCAGTTCCTGCGATGCTTCCACCACCCGGTCAAAGCGGCTGATGTGAATGGCACCGTCACCGTGGGTACGCGGCATATTCGGATTAATGGCCGCGATAACGATTTTAGCGGATTGCGCAGCTGCCAGGCTTGTATCTACTGACAGGCCGAGCGTACAGTAACCGTTTTTGTCCGGCGGAGATACCTGCAGCAGTGCCACGTCTAACGGAATAATTTTGCGGCGGAACAACAGCGGTACTTCACTCAGGAAGATAGGGATGTAGTCTGCCCGGCCCTGCTGTACGGCGCTCCGCACATTGGAGCCCACGAAGAGGTTGTTTACGCGGAATGATTCACTCATATCTTCACCAGCGTAGGGCGCCTCTGCATCGGTGTGCAGGTGGAGTACTTCCACGCCGCTGAGCTCTTTGCCGCGCTTCGCCATGGCTTCGATCAGCACCTGTGGTGCAGCTGCCGCACTATGTACAAACACTTTGTCTCCGGATTTAATCAGCGAAACCGCCTCTTCCGGGCTCACAGCGGTATAATCAGCGTTAAATTTCATATAATTTCATTCGATTTGGCCCGAAAATAGCCAATCGGGCGGGTACACAAAAGGGTAAAAGGCTTTGGGGCGGGGTGACTTTTGTTATGGTATCTTTTACAATAAGCCTGAGGCCGGCTTCCCCCCTGCTTTTCCCTCAACGGTCCTCCTGTTCCAATGTTTGCACCAGCTGCTGCAGAAAGGCTGCATTATAGCCGGCCGCCACGGTGCTGTCCAGATGGTAAAAGCTCAGGTAAAAATCCCCTTTTCGCTGCACGGCCTGCAGCTGTTGTGCGGCTGCACTCAGACTATCAGGGGCCACCGCTTCCAGCCTGAGTTTGTCTCCTGCGTAAAGATAGTGCCCCTGCAAAAAGGTGCCTTTAACTACCTCATAGCGGTTATCTGCCATAGGAAAAAAGCGGCTGCGGTCCTGCAGGTCCTCGCCGGAGAGGCCATTGATGAGGCGGATCATTTCTCCGCTGCGAAACAGTACACCCCAGCGGAACAGCGGCAGCGCCAGGTCGAGCGGCAGTGGGTATGCTCCG
>CAJXXJ010000101.1 GCA_913062745.1 uncultured Phaeodactylibacter sp. | reverse complement strand
CATTTGCCTTTTACGGTACGCCATAATATTTGGTGCTTTGAAAATTTTGAGGGTTAGCCTTCCGGCAGCCTCTTCAAAGTTTATCTCAGCATAAAAAGTGTATCTCTGATGATCAGGAGGTACACTTTTTTGTGTTGGACCAATTCCTATCGCTATATTTGCAAACGAACGTTCATTCGTATGCGTTATAAGTAACGTTCCGGTAAAGCCAAATTGAACGAGAAGATTATGCCAAAGTTCCATCCGCTAAAAGTCAGAGAAGTACGCAACGAAACCGACGAATGTGTATCGGTTGCCTTTGAGGTGCCCGAAGCGCTGAAGGAGGAGTATCAATTTCTGCCGGGCCAGTACCTTACGCTGAAAGCAGACATAAAAGGCGAAGAGGTACGCCGCTCCTACTCCATCTGTACAAGCCCGGCGGAAGCTGAGCTGCGGGTAGCCGTTAAAAAAGTGCCGGATGGCCGCTTTTCCACTTTTGCCAATGAGCAGCTTCAGCCGGGAGACGAGCTGGAAGTCATGACGCCCATGGGCCGCTTTCACACGCAGCTGGACCCGGCACACCAAAAAGACTATGTGGCCTTCGCAGCCGGCAGCGGTATCACGCCGATCATGTCAATCATGAAATCCGTACTGCAGCAGGAGCCGGAAAGCACCTTCACGCTGTTTTACGGCAACCGCGTGGTGGACAGCATCATTTTCCGGGAGCAGATTGAAGCGCTAAAGAACGAATACATGGGCCGCTTACGCCTGTTCCATGTATTGAGCCGCGAAAAACTGGGCAGCCCGCTGCTGAGCGGCCGCATTGATGCTGCCAAATGCGAGCAATTTTATGACAAACTAATTGACCCGGCTGAAGTGGACGACTTCTTCCTCTGCGGCCCGCAGCCCATGATAGAAGCCATACGGGAAACGCTGATGGAGCGGGGCGTGGACCGAAAAAAAATTCACTTCGAGCTCTTCAATACCGGTAACGGAAAAGCCTCAGCCACTCCATCGAAGCCTGCCAAAGAAAAACTGCCCGAAATTGAAGCGATGGTGGAAATTAAGCTGGATGGCAACTCCTTCGAGTTTCCGCTGTCTTCTCATGCAGATACGATTCTCGACGGGGCGCTCAAAGCGGGTGCCGACCTGCCTTACGCCTGTAAGGGCGGCGTGTGCAGCACCTGCCGCGCACGGCTGGTGTCCGGTGAGGTAGAGATGGATGTCAACTACGCACTGGAAGAGGACGAGCTGGAAGCCGGCTTCATCCTTACCTGCCAGGCGCACCCCAAAACGGACAAAGTCTCCGTTGACTTTGATGTATAAACCCCACTGACCATGCCTAAAATGAAGAAGAAAACGAGTAAAAAAGCCCTGATCCAGGAAACGGCAGCGCGCCTGTTCCGCGATAAGGGCTACTCGGCTACCTCCATGCGCGACCTGGCAGAGGCTGTAGACCTGAAAGCTTCCAGCCTTTACAACCATATCTCCTCCAAAGAGGAAATCCTCAAAAATATCTGCTTCGAAAATGCGCAGCGCTTCCTGAGCGGCATGGAGGAGGTAGAACAGCAGTCGCTGAGCGCCCCGGATCAGGTACGTGAGCTGCTACGGCTCCATATCACCACCGCTATGGAAGACGCCACCTCAGTTACCGCATTCAACGACGAGTGGCGCCACCTGAACGAGCCGGACCTTTCTGAGTTCAAAGCACTACGGCGCGATTATGAGCAGCGCTTCCGCAAAATACTGGAGGGTGGCATGCAGGCCGGAGCATTTCGCCGTATGGACGCCAACGTGGCGCTGTACACCATTTTCTCCTCTGTACGCTGGCTGTACGACTGGTTTCAGCCCGGCAAAGCGCTTACTGCCGAGCAGGTGGAACAGGAGGTGGTGGAATTTATCATGCAGGGCCTTAAAGCGTAAACGCTACACCGGCAACTCCTCGCGCAGCCGCCGTACCACCTCAAGCGCCGCCGGGCAAATGGTCGTATTTTTCAGCGTCAGGTCCAGTACCTGATGGAAGTTTTTGTGGTTGGTATGCGGGTACTCCCGGCAGGCTTTAGGCCGCACTTCGTATATGCTGCAGCGATTATCGTCTCCCAAAAACTGGCAGGGCACCTGATTATTGACGTAATCGCCTTCGTTGTCGAGGTGAAGGTAGCGGTCTACAAACTCAGCAGGCCGCATGCCGAGGTGACGTGCAATGCGTTCGATATCCCGGTCTTTGAAAATGGGGCTGGCTGACTTACAGCAATTGGCACAGTGCAGGCAGTCGGTATCTTCAAACACCTCATCGTGCAGCCGGGCCACTGTGACGTCAAGCTGCTTCGGCGGGCGCCTGCGCAGTTTGTTAAAGTACTTCTTATTCGCTTTCCGGTCGCTCTTAGCACGCTGCCTGAGATGCTGCAGCCGCGTGGGCATATCTTCCTTAAAGGGCTCGTCCTCCATATCGCTCAACTTTTGGCCTCCGCAGAGGTTTCCATTCCATTCTGTCCTAACTTATTTAAATATCGCAAACTTTGAACGCAACCCGAACGCAATCGGCCGAAAAAACCAAAAATGAAGAACAAACACCTGACCTGACCAGCTGGGTTATTTTGGTTACGCTCAGCCTGATTTGGGGCAGCTCCTACATTCTCATCAAGAAGGGGCTGGTGGTCTACTCCAGCACACAAGTGGCTTGCCTGCGGCTGGCGATTTCTGCCATTTGTTTCCTGCCCTTCCTGCTCTGGCGCTTTAAAAAAGTAGACTGGTCGCGCTGGCGTTTCCTGCTCCTTGTAGGGCTCACGGGTACGGGCATCCCGGCTTTCATGTTTGCCATTGCACAGACAGAGATTAGCAGCTCTATGGCGGGGGTGCTGAATTCATTGGTGCCGCTATTCACCCTTACCCTGGGCGTACTGCTCTTTGGCGCTAAAGCCCACTGGATTAAATTGATGGGGGTACTCGTAGGCCTGGCCGGAGCAGCGATGCTCATCCTGATGGGGAAAGAGGCGGGCATGGAAGGCAACCTCTGGTACGGCTTGCTGGTAATCGTCGGCTGCATATGCTATGCCATCAGCTCCAATACGGTGGGAACTTACCTGAAAGACATGAAAGCGCTGCTGATTAGTGCAGCATCCTTCACCATCGTAGGCATCCCGGCCTTTGCCTACCTTTTTCAAACTGATTTCCTGAACATCCTGGAAGTGCAGGCCGGAGCCTGGGAGGCGCTCGGATACGTTGCGCTGCTTAGCATTTTCGGCACCGTGCTGGCGTCCCTTATCTTTTTTCAGCTGGTGCAGCGCACTACACCGGTTTTCGCGTCCATGATCAGCTATCTGGTGCCGATGGTGGCGGTAAGCTGGGGCTTTTTTGACGGCGAGACGATCTCACTGCTGCACTTTGCCGGCATGGGGCTTATCCTGAGTGGGGTCTATCTGGTAAAAAAATAGGCTGCCCCTACTCTACCTGCTCTACCTGATAAATAAAGTAGTTGGTATCTCCCTGCCAGGGAAAAGCTTTGTACTTTTCCCGGTAGTAGAGCTTGACCTGCCTGCCTTCGTAGTTTTGCAGTTTTTGGTACACTTCATCGTCCCAAACGGAAAACTCCCAGATATTGCCGGAGATGCCTTCACTGGCGTTCTCCCGGAATCCGCCCAGGTTGAGCTGGCCTTCGTAGGTTTTAAAGACCACCCCTTTGTGGGAAATCTTGATGAGGGTGCCCGCGCGGGTACCTTTGCTGTAGGTCCAGTTGCACACCCAGAAGTAGACGCCACCGCCTACCAGACCCAGAACCAGCAGAAGGAGAAACACCCGCTTTGCTCCGCTGAAGATGGTACTAAGGCCGCTTTTGACGACCTGGCTAAATTCACTCATGATTGATGCTTTGCTCTTGCAATATTGCGGAATCTTGAGGAATTTTCAAAAAGCAAACAGCCCGCTATCCTAAGAATACCGGGCTGTTCCTGTTTTAGCGAAAGCACCACCTTCTGCTATGGCTTATACTCCTGCTTCAGCAGTTCCGGATGCGCCTTCATAAATTTTTTGATTTTCGGCATGGAGACGCTCAGCACGTAGGGCTGATTGGGGTTGTGGACGATGTAGTCCTGATGGTAGCCTTCTGCGGTGTAGAATGTATTGAGGGGCGTGAGCTTGGTGACGACCGGCTTGTCATACTTGCCGCTTTTTTCCAGCTTTTCGATGTAGGCTTCGGCCAGTTTCCGTTCCCGCTCGCTGGCGTAAAAAATGGCCGAGCGGTATTGCGGCCCTACGTCAGGCCCCTGCCGGTTGAGCTGTGTGGGGTCATGCCCGGAGAAGAAGGCAGTCAGCAGGTCATTGTAGCTCACTTCTGTGGAATCGTAGTAGACGATCACCGACTCTGCGTAGTCCGTAGCGCCGGCAGCCACCTTTTTGTAGGTGGGGTTCGGTGTGCTGCCACCGGCATAACCGGAGATCGCTTCCTCTACACCGGCCACCCGCTCAAAGACCGCTTCCACGCACCAAAAGCAGCCCCCTGCAAATACGGCTTTGGACAGGCCTTCGTATGGTTGGTCAATTTCAGATACCGGTACTACGCCTTCCGGGTAATCAATCTTTTGTTCCTCCTTAGCTTGCTGTGGCGTATCGCCCTGTTGCGAATTGGCGCAACTGACCACCATCAGGCTAAGAGACAGGAAAAGCAATATGCGTTTCATGTTTTTATTTTTGCTAACAGCCCGGAAAGCGAATTGTTACGGCCTGCCACCTATCAAAAGGGCAGTTTGCTGACGTCTACATTACCCCCGGTGATGATCAGGCCCACGTTTTTGCCCGCGAAGGGTGCCGGGTACTTCAGCACTGCAGCGAGTGGCACCGCACAGCTGGGCTCTATGATGATTTTCATCCGCTCCCACACCAGGCGCATAGCCGCTACAATTTCTGATTCTTCCACCAGAAAGATATCTTCCAGTTCCCGCTGTATGATCCGGAAGGTCTTCTCCCCCAAATTGGTGCGCAGGCCATCCGCTACTGTGTCCGTTGTGGTATTATGCTGCATAGTACCGCTTTTAAAAGAACGGTAAGCATCATCCACCGCAGACGGCTCTGCACCGTATACCTTTACGCCGGGCGCAAAGTAACGGGCGCTCAGGGCGGTACCGCTGATAAGGCCACCGCCGCCCACCGGCGCGATCAGCACCTCCAGCCCCGGCTGTTCTTCCAGCAGTTCTTTAGCACAGCTGGCCTGCCCGGCGATGACGTTATAATCGTTGTAAGGATGGATGAAAGTAGCGCCGGTTTCAGCAACGACCTGCTCCAGGGTCGACTCCCGGGCTTCCAGCGTATTGGTGCAGGGCGTGACGGTGGCCCCGTAACCTTCGGTGGCCGCCCGCTTGATCGCCGGTGCGTTTTCCGGCATCACGATATAAGCCGGGATGCCCAGCATGCGGGCGCTCATCGCGACTGCCTGTGCATGATTGCCGGAGGAGTGGGTCGCCAACCCTTTGGATTTTTCCTCTTCGCTCAGGCGGAGTGCAGCACTGCTGGCCCCGCGCATCTTGAAGGCACCGATCTTCTGAAAATTTTCGCACTTGAAAAACAGCCGGCACCCCGCCATCTCATCAATCGACCGGCAGGTGAGCACCGGTGTACGATGAATCATAGGAGCAATGGCTTCGTTTGTCTGCAGGATTGCCGATGCATCCGGTTCGGCATGCAGGGTAGGTAAAGCGGTACGGATCATTGTGGTTTATCTTTTTGTGACAGGCGATAGCTGCGGATGATCACCATCAGCGCCAGCGTGAAAATGATAATGAAGGGCAGCCAGCTGCCAATCTGATAGCCAATCTGGTAGCCGGCATCCGTGGTATCCACGCCGGTAGTGGGCGATTCCTGAGCGTTCAGCGTTGTGAGGCTCAGGAAAGCCGCAAAGCCGGTCAATTTTCTGTGCAGCATTACTTTTTGGGGTAAATTAATGATTGTTTAACACAAATTAGTTATTATGAAACGTCTCATAGTGGACTGTCAAGTGTTAATTTACGAGTTGAGTGGGAGCCCCTGGTTTTAACCAATAGTTTAACGAAACTTCCTTCCTCCTCGTTAATGAGTTAGAAAAACGAAAATCATTATGAAAAATGCTAAGCTTTTATTTCTCGCCCTTTCCACTTTGCTAAGCGGGCAGCTGCTGGCTCAGCAATCGTTGGAGTACTGCAACAACCGCTTTGGCTTTTGCGTGACTTACCCGGTAGACTTGCACCTGGCGCAGGACCGCCCCATCAACGGAGACGGGATTGTGCTGGAAGCAGACGGCGGCGATATCATCGTCAATATCTCCGGTGCCCACAACGTCATGGACTGGAGCCCGGAGAAGCTCTACAGCTTTGAAAAAGAGGAGTTTGAGGCAGAAAACGAAGGCAGCGCAGAAGAATTGCAGCTGAATACTACCACTGACGGTTTTCAGGCAGTACTTTTGGCGGGCAACCGGGTAGAAGCTATCCGCATGCGTCAGCTCAACGGTGCGTATGTGCTCATCAGCATTCGCGGGCCTAAATCCGAAAACAAACGGGTGGAAGAGCTGTGGAACCAAATTAAACTAAGCATTAACAGCTAACATGGACTTTCTGGCAACCGGCGACCGAAGCGTTTTTTTCTACATCTTGCTGCTGCTTCTGTCCGCCGGTGTCCTGCAAGCGCTGGCCATCGGCGGGCTGTTCTTTTTTAAACGCTCAGGCGACCGGAGGGCTAATTGGTTTTTTGGCCTGCTGCTCCTGGTCTTCGGGCTTACGCTGTTGCATAACATTTTCAACTTTGTAAGCCTGTACGATTATTACCCGAACTTACGCTTCCTGCCGATCTACTACACCCTTTCCTTCCCCGTGCTGCTCTTTTTCCACGCCAAGCTCAGCCTCTACCCTTCCTATAAAGTCCGCTGGACTGACCTGAAGCACTTTTTGCTGCCGGCCGGGCAGGTGCTTTTTTTTATTTTTATGTTCCTGCAGCCACTCAGTGTAAAAGCGAGTGCGGGGCGGGTATACTACAATCCATTCTACGGGGCTTTCGAGCAGGGGCTGTATCTCATTTCCTTCTTCGCTTACCTTTATTTTGCGCACCGTTACATCCGGCAGCGGCGGTTGGAGGCTGTCGCTAAACGGCAGGGGCAGGAGTTGCGCAAAGTCCTCTACCTGCGCACACTCATCCGGGTGCTGCTGATGCTGTTTATCGTCCACACCGTCTTTGTGCTGACTGATTTTTTCTACTATGAATACCTGGAAATCAACCTGCGCTCGGTAAAGCCTTACGTGGCGCTGGGCATGATGTCCTTTGCCGCCCTGGGTTACTGGATGGGGACCTACGGCTTTCAGGTCCTGTTCTGGGGAAGGAAGGTATTTGGGAAAAACAAGAATCCCTAATCGTCATTCTTGCGCTTGAAGTCTCCGTTTTTCCAGCTGTCAAAGAATTGTTTCCAGGCCACCGGGTTGAAGATGTTCATCGGTGGCTGCTGGCCAATGTGGTAAAACTCCCTCGATTGCTGCCGCAAATAGAAGTTTGCATTTTCCCGGCCATCAGTCACCACTTCATTCCGCATGCGCCGCAGGGTTTCGTTAGCCAGGTTTTCAGTAGCCCGCTGTTGCAGCTCCGGAGTGACGTCCATGGCCAGAAACTCCAGCTTGAAGTGCTCGCGGCTGGGCCAGGGGAATACGACGGTCTCCGGCAGGTTGATGGTATCCTGAGTCATCAGCTGCACAATGGAGTAACGGTCGTCCTCCAGGTCTTCCGGGATGACATATTCCACGGTTTTGTAGCCAATAGCAGAGAAAACGATGGTATCGCCTTTTTCCACCACGATAGAGAAGAAGCCTTTGAGGTCTGAATACGTACCCCGGCCTTTGCTCTTGACGAGTATATTAGTATAAGGCACCGGATAGAGCTGCTGATCGGAGCCGTCCAGCACCATACCGGAGAACTGCACGAGGTTTTCGTTCTCGTTGTTCTGCGCGAGCAAAGCAGTGGAGCTAAATAGAGCCAGGAAAAATATAATTAGGCGAAATTTCATAAAATCTTCCGTTGTAACTGAAAATGCAGACCCGTTCGGTTGCTGTCTATACAATAAGACCCGTTGCCACCGAGAAAGGTTTGTTAAGAGCAAGCTAAATTTAGCCTTTTAAAAATCAATGCCCAAGGCCAGCTTCAGGACTTCCTGCATTCGGTCGACGTAATGAAACTTCACTCCCTTGATATAATCCGGGTTGATTTCCTCAATATGTTTTTCGTTTTCGCTGCACATTATAACCTCTTTCATGCCGGCCCGCTTGGCCGCCAGAATCTTTTCTTTGATGCCGCCCACCGGCAGCACTTTGCCGCGCAGCGTGATTTCACCGGTCATTGCCAGATAAGGCTTTACGGTTTTGCCGGTCAGCGCTGAGGTCAGCGTGGTGAGCATGCCGATACCGGCAGACGGCCCGTCTTTAGGGATAGCGCCTTCCGGGATGTGCAGGTGTATATCGTTTTGCTCAAAGCGCTCCTGTGGGATATTAAGCGCTTCGCTGTTTGCTTTGATAAAGCTGAGGGCGGTGGAAGCGGATTCTTTCATCACATCCCCCAGGTTGCCCGTTAGAGTTAGTTTGCCCTTGCCTTTACTGAGGGTGGCTTCCAGAAAGAGGATTTCTCCGCCCACCTGCGTCCAGGCCAGCCCGATACATACGCCGGGCACCAGTACCTTGGTGTACTGATCTTTGGTCACCTTCGACGGGCCCAGTATCCCTTTCAGGTGCTGTGGCTTAACGCTGACTTCGTACGCTTCTTCCATGGCCACTTTTTTAGCCACGTAGCGCATTACGCCGCCGATTTGCCGGTTGAGCGAACGGACGCCGGATTCGCGGGTGTATTCCTCGATAATCCGCTGCAGCGTAGTTTTACCAATGCGCACATGCTCTCCCTTCAGGCCGTGTTCCTTGCGCTGCTCCGGTATCAGGTGGCGCTTGGCAATCTCAATCTTTTCTTCCGTAGAGTATCCGCTGATCTGTATGATCTCCATTCGGTCTAACAGTGCGGGTTGTATGCTGCTCAGAGAGTTGGCCGTCGCAATAAACATCACCTTGCTCAGGTCATACTCCAGCTCGAGGTAGTTATCGTAAAAAGTGCCGTTTTGCTCCGGATCCAGCACTTCCAGCAGCGCAGATGAGGGGTCCCCCCGGAAATCCTTGCCCACCTTGTCTATTTCATCCAGGATGAAGACAGGGTTAGAAGAGCCGGCCCGCTTCAGCGACTGCACGATGCGGCCGGGCAGAGCGCCGATATAGGTTTTGCGGTGCCCGCGTATTTCTGACTCATCGTGCAGGCCGCCCAGCGACATGCGCACGAATTTCCGCTTGATCGCCCGGGCAATAGAGCGGCCCAGGGAGGTTTTACCGACACCCGGAGGGCCCACCAGGCAGAGGATAGGCGCTTTCATATCGCCTTTCAGCTTGAGTACTGCCAGCTGCTCCAGCATGCGTTCCTTGACCTTTT
>CAJXXJ010000100.1 GCA_913062745.1 uncultured Phaeodactylibacter sp. | reverse complement strand
CCGGGCAGGGAAACCCTCTTTGCCCTGTACCAAAACCAGCCGAACCCATTCGACGGCGAGACGATGATCGGCTTCAACCTTCCGGAAGCAGCACAGGCGACGCTTACGATTACTGATGTGGACGGCAAACTGCTGCGCATCGTACGCCTTGACGGTGTACAGGGATACAATGCAGTAGTCATCAGCCGAAATGACCTGCCGGCAGGGGTACTCCGCTACACTCTGCAAGCAGGCGAGCACATCGCTACACGACAGATGATTCTGGTTGAATAAAGAAAACTGATTCCCCTTGATTGCAAGCTTTTGCTTCCCGCTCTTTAAACAGGGCACTTACAGTACACTATAATAGGAAGCGATTAGCAAGATTGGCGGCACCCGGAAACGGGTGCCGCTTTTTGCTTTACAGGCAAATTCTTCAGGAGTTTTTATATTGCTGCCGGAAATGCCCTAAAGATGATGAAAAGGCTGATATACCTGTTGCTAATTACCCTTGTGCTGCCGTGTTGCAGCCCGGAGGCGGAGCAGGCGATAGATAAGGAGCAAGCACAGAAGAGCAAAGAAGCCCCGGTTGGGCAGGCACTACGGGTGCATATCACCCAGGCCCCCTTGCAGGATCAGCCGCGCCTGCAGGCTAAAGTATTGACTAATTTGCCGAAAGGCACCATCGTCTACTGGCAGGGCGATGTCAGCGATCAGTATAGCAAGCTGGAGATTGAAGGGCGCGAAGTGGAGCAGCCCTGGCTTTTGGTGAAAACCGACAAAGGACAGGAAGGCTGGGTATTCGCCGGCGCATTTGAGCAGGGCCTGCCTCTGGAGTTACAGATGGAAGCACTGCTGGGCCGTTCGCTGGCACCATTGGCCACTGCCTTTCGGAAGGCTATTGACGGCAAAGCCCGGGTGCCTGAACTTTGCCGGCAGGCACAACAATTAGCCACCGAGCTGAGCTTGCAGGAGCAAGGCCGGAATGCAGCGCAGAGCAGTCAGCTTGCCCGCATGCTGCCCGAGCTGCGCCCGACCTGGCTGGAGGCCGAGCAGCGGCAGCAGTGGTTTGTGGACTACCGCGCCTTTTTAGCGAAAGCGCAACAATCACCAAGCCGCGCTGATGATGCCCTGCTGCAGCTCTACTTTATGGCTTACCCGGTAGACAGTATTGGCTATATTTGTGGCGATTGGCAGATTGAGGCCGCGCCCGGGCAGGTATACAGCCTGCTGGGGAGGGGGAGACACCTGGCGTTTTTACAGGCTTTGGAAGAACGCTCGACTTACCGCGACGAAATCGGGCCAGAACTAGACGGGCTGAGGGGGCGCTTACTCAACGATATTTTGGAGAAGGGCGTTCTCTATTGGGAAACGCAGCAAGCGGCTACCGCAGAGGTACAGCAAATCCTGCAGGCCGAACCACCGCTGCTGACGCCCGGGGAGCAGGGCCGGATCAGAGAGCGCTTGCTGCAATTGCAGGCCGACAGCCTGGCTCCAAACTTTAATTATCGCGCCGGCAAGCTGTCGCCGCTAAACGAATAACAAACTATGGCTTTATACGCATTGATCATGGGGCTGGTCGTCCTGCTGGGGGTTTTTCTGCTGGCACGGGCTTTATCCGATTTTATGCCCGGCCGGAAAAGGCTGGTCAAAGACCTGGAGCAGTTGAAGCGCGACATGGACGAATGGGTGGACGAGCTGGTGCCGATCAATAATGAGGAACTGGACGCTTTCTCCTTCAACCAGAGAAAGCAAAGTGTTCGCAAACGCTTTTCCAAGCGTGCAAAAGGCATTTTCACTACCATCTACCACGAGCCGGTGCTGGCTTACAGCTACCGTGCTTATTCCGGGCCGCGGCAGAAAGCAATCCTCTATGCCCGTACAGCGGACCGTGATTTTGCCTATATCAAAGGCAAAGACGGCGTGCGCATTGCTGTGGGCAACCGGGAGCTGGGGACTCTGAAGGAGGATGGGACTCTGATTGGCGCACAGAGCCGCAAAGCCATCGCGCAAATCAGTCAGGCGGAGGGTGAGCTGCTGCCGGTACTGGTCAATGAGCGGGAAGTAGCCAGTGTCTCCCGGCTTGAGAGCGGGAAGCAGCGTGACCTTGGGCAGCGGGCTTTTCAGTTTGTCAGGGACGATATGAGCCCGGAGGAAAAGGACGTATTCCTTTCCCTGGCGGTACTTGAGGTGGTCCATCAATCGCTCTCTGTTTGACCGTTTGGCCGGAATCTGCTATATTTGTCAACTTGCGGCTGCCGCAAACAATTTTGGGCGTCGGCTGTTTCTCAGCTAATCACAGAACGACAGCCGATAAACACAGTAGTTATGAATCTATCAAAGAAAGCCAAGCTGATCATCTACCGCTTCCGCGAAAAAGGGCTGGAGGTATTTCTGGTGAACGACGAGGAGAGCGGCAATCAGTGGTCGATCCCGGATAGCGAAGTGGACGGCGAGAAGTCCCGCACCCTGATGGAAGAGGAGCGGCTCATCGAGCTTGACCCCGTTCAGCAGGACAGCGGAGACCTGGAAGAGGCGGTAGCTATGGAAGGCGACTGGCACGAAATTCCTTCTCTGAAGGGCATGTTGTTTGAGGATGCTCAGTTTCTCAAGCACAAACTGCAGGAGATGGATAAAGGCACTTTCGTGAATGTAAAGGAGGCTGTCAAACGCGTACTCCCGCATCAGTACAAATTCCTGAAAGAGCTGAAGGATATCCTGGTGGACCGGAATTCGGTGAAGGATATTTAGGATAAAATCACGGTTTTCAATTTACCTCCTCCGCTATGCGGTGGGCGGGAAGAAGATATAGTAAGACAAAAAATCCATCTGCTGTTGGCATCGGGCCGGGCAGATGGATTTTTTGCTTACGGGAACGTACCTCACGATCCACTACCTCGTGTCCGGGAGGAACTAATTTTACAGCGCCCTGGTTATCGTTTTGATAACTATTTCTCAATTATGGCAGAACACGACAACATCAGCTGGGAGGAAATCAAGGCTTTGTTCGCAGAAACGGACCGCAAGTTTCAAGAGACTGACCGCAAGTTTCAGGAGACCGACCGCAAACTGGACAAGCGCTTCAATGAGCTGTACGGCCTGTTTTCTTCACAGTGGGGGCGTCTGGTGGAAAGTCTGGTGGAAGGTGACCTGGTGCACATACTGCAAGAACGCGGCATAGAGGTAGAGCAAACCGCGCGCCGGGTTAAAGGCAGCCATAAAGGGAAAAGTTACGAATTTGACATCATCGCGCGCAACGGTACAGAAGTGGTGGCCGTAGAGGTGAAAACTACGCTCAAACCTAAGCATATTTATGAGTTCCTGGACAAAATGGATTCTTTCAAGACCTGGGTGGAAGAATACGCCCCCAATACCGTTTATGGTGCTGTAGCTTTCCTGCAAGCGGACGCCGGGGCAGAGCAGATGGCGGAAAACAAGGGGCTGTTTGTCATCCGCGCCACAGGTGACTCGGCGGCCATTGTCAATAAAGCTGATTTTGTGCCGCGCGAGTTTTGAGGGCTCCGCGGCAAAGCCCCTTCTGTACCTACAGCACAGGTCTCCTTGTTGATGTTTTCAGTCTTGCCCCTTAGGACTTCCCCCCATTAAATATCCTCCTCCGGGCGAAGGCGTAAAAGCAGCCCCCTTCATTACTCCAAATTCCCCACCGGCTTGAACAGGCGGCTCCAGTTAATACCGTTAGCCAGCGAGCCTTCCTTGGTAGAGAACCAGATGATGACCGGCTTGCCTACGATATGGTCGGCCGGGACGAAGCCCCATACGCGGCTGTCCTCAGAGTTGTGGCGGTTGTCACCCATCGCCCAGTAGTAGTCCATTTTGAAGGTATACTCATCCGTCTCCTCGCCGTTGATGAAAATTTTGCCGTTGCGCACCTCCAGGTCGTTGTTCTCGTAAGTCTCGATAGCACGGCGGTAGAGAGAGATGTTTTCCGGGCTAACCTTAACAGTAGCGCCCGCCTCCGGTACGTAAATGGGGCCGTAGTTGTCGACTGTCCAGCCGGGGAAGTTTTCCGGGTCGTGGGGGAAGAGCTTGTTCGGGTTGGTATCAAGCCGGCCCATATCCATCGGCTCAATGGTGATGCTGGCGTCCAGCGACTGTATTTTTTCCTTTTGCTCATCGGAGAGCACCATCACGTAGGAGGTATTGCCCTGCTGCGCGATAAGGTCCTCGCGGGAAATGCCCCAATCGGAAAACTGAGTGGTGTTGACGCCGGCGCTCGGGAAAGTCACCATATACATATACTGCAGGTGCTTTGGGTTGTCTGCCGGTTTTCCGTTGATGTATACCTGCCGGTCAATGATTTGCAGGCTGTCTCCACCAACAGCAATGACCCGCTTGATGTAGTGGTCTTTCTTGTCCATCGGGCGCGTAACCAGCTCTTTGTTGCCCGCTTTGATAATGCGCGCCTGTGTGGGCGGAATAGCCCCGCGGCGGTAGTCGTGTATGCTCCAGGTCCGGTTGGGGAAGATGTAGACGCTGTCACCCTCCGGATAGTTGAAAACAATAGGATCATTGCGGTCGATGCCTTCCAGAGCCGGCAGGCGGTAGTAGGGCAGGCTGGGCTTTTCCAGGTACGATTCGGAATTGATGACCGGCGCGCGGTTGTGCAGCAGCGGCAGCATGGCCACCGTCTGCGGGGTGCGGATGCCGTAGTGCGCTTTGCTGACAAACAGGAAGTCGCCCACCAGCAGCGAGCCCTCCATGGACGAAGTTGGGATGACGTACGCCTCTATGAGAAACATCCGGATGAAGGCGGCCGCGAAAACGGCGAAGATGACAGCTTCCGCCCACTCGCGGGTTTGATTTTTATGGTAGGGGTTGTTTTGCTGCAGTTTGCGCAGCTTGCGGGTTTCGTTGTTCGCTTTTGCTTCTTCAATCTGTGCCTTGTACTCCTGCTCCTTAATCAGCGTCGGGCCATCGTAGGTTTCCTCCGCCTTAAACGCCAGGTAGAAAAAGTAAAAAGGCGCAAATAACACTGCCAGCACACTATCCCAGAAGGAGTAGTGCCGGAACGAGCGTACCATGTCAATGGCCATGCCCGCGTACACGAAAATATTGACGATCGGAAACAGCAGCCATGCCGCGTGAGCACCCTTGCGGCCAATGATTTTGCACCACTCCACGAAGTTCAGCCCGGGCACCAGGCCTTTCCAGCCCGCTACGCCTGCTTTCGGAAAGAGAAAGTACAGGCTGATGCTCAACAATATGTACCCGATAATCAGAAAAAGCAAAAATCCCATTGAGATCGATTTAATTAAGTCGCAAATATAGGGTTTCGGCCCGGTTAGCGCGCTAAAATTCGATGGGCATTTGTTTTTCGCTGGCCAGCCTATACCATTTGGGGTATTTTAAGCAGCTAAAGTGGCCCGAATTTCTTTTGTATACATTTTATTTCGATATTTGGGTAAGCAAATAAGCGGGCCCGCCCGCCTTGCATCCCAAAAACGATTTATACACTATGCAACACTACGTCACCGCATGGCTGCTGCTGCAGCTTTTGTGCTTTTCCCTTTCCGCACAAGACCCGTTTTCCACCCACTTTTACAATAACCAGTCGGCTTTCAACCCGGCGCTCACCGGACAGCGCGGTGCACTGAGCGTGGACATGAAAGCTAAGTCGCAGTGGTCGTCCGCCCAGGTGGCAGCCTTCCGTTCAGGCAGTTTCAATCTGGAGGAAAGCCTGCCCTGCGCCCTGCTCGACTACGGCCTGCACGCTCAGTTTGACGAAGAGGGCGATGGCCGCTTTCGCACCTACGATGTCGGCTTCCGCTTCGCCGGCACTATTCCCATCGAGCAGCTGAACCACCTGCACAACATCCGCATCGGTGCCAGCCTGCAGTGGTCCTATAAAACGATCGACTACAGCCGCCTGGTATTTTCCGATCAGCTGGATGCGAAGTACGGCAATATGTTTGGCAGCAGCTTTGTAGCGCCCAACGACGGGCAGAGCAACGTCTTCTTTACGCCGGCGGTCGGCATCGCTTACCGGGGCCTGTTCAACAGCCGCTCCAGGCGTGCCACCACGCTCACTGCCGGGCTGAGCCTGCACAACGCTTATTCCCTGGGGGCGGATTACCTCGGCAACGAAGAGTCTATCCTCGGGCTGGGCACCAAGATACCGCCCCGTTTCGTCGGTTTCATAGAGGCAGAAATCCTGCCGTTTGTGGAAAACGGCAGCTACCTCAGCATCCGCCCGCTGTTGCTGTACCAACGGCAGAGCCGGCCCACTTTTGCGCCGGGCGGCAGCGTACAGTACTGGGAGGCCGGCACCCGATTCAGCCTCAGCCGCGTACTGACGGCTGGTTTTTTCTACCACTTTACCGGCCGCCCCACCGATGGCGGCTTCCAGACCAACTGGATGACCATCAGCCTGGAAATGGGCACCATCTTTGGCAGCCGCAGCGACCGCCGGGTCGACCTCGGCTTTGCCTACTCCAATAACTTCAGCGGCCTGCGCAATGCCGTAGGGCCCCTGTTCGAGGCGTCCGTCTCCGTCCACCTGCTGCGCAGCCCCGGCTGCCGGATGCTCGGCCGCCCGGGTGTCGGCAATAGCGCTAACGGGCTGCCCTGCCCGGCTATGCGCTCCACAGCCCGGCGGAAGCTGTATGAGAATATTTGGTATGAATAGGAGCGCGGTAAGTATCATGTGGGCAAAGTGTATCAAGTTCCGAGTGGGGGTGAAGCAGGGGGAGTGGGAGAGAGGGAGTGAGGGGGAGAGAGGGAGAGTGGGTGAGTGGGTGAGTGGGAGAGTGGGAGAGAGGACCAAAATACCATAACACCAACAACCCTAAGCTGGTGAAGCACGAATCAAGAACCAAAAACCACAACCGATTATGAAAAAGACCACACGATTTTGCCTGAGCCTGCTCCTTTTGGCTTTTACGAATACCGTGCTGGCGCAGGACGTCAGCTGCCCCTGCCTGGAAGACGACTGCGGGGACATCCTCTCTTCCTTTGCCATACTCGGGGAGGAAGCCATCGTTTGTGACGGTTTCGAGTTTACGGTGTCCAATTCCACGGCGACGAACGATTTTGACTTCTTCCTCTGGAGCTGGGGGGACGGCACTTTCGATACCACTTTCACCAAAGAGAATGTATCGCACACTTACTTCATACCCGACAGCCTGGTGTGCGAAGATGATAAAACCAACTTTGAAATCTGCCTGGTGGTGGTGCGCAACTGCGGTACCGACCTCAGTTGCCACAGCACCTCGCAGCCGGTGGGCGTCATTCACCGCCCACTGGCCTTTTTCGAAGCCAATCCGCAAATTTGCATAGATGATGATACCGGCATTCAGAATACCAGCTGCAATGCTGACACCTTTTTCTGGGACTTCGGCGATGGCAACACCTCCACGGAAGAAAACCCCAATCACACCTTCGACGGCCCCGGTTTTTACACCGTCACCCTTACCGTAGAAAATGAGTGCGATACGGATACCTACACGCAAATTGTAGAAGTGGTAGACCTGCCCGCGGCCGAAATCGGGCAGAGCTCCATGATGGGCAGCGTGGATTCGCTCTGTGCGCCGGCCATAGTGACTTTCACCAATGACATGCAGCAGTCGGCTACCTTCGGGCAGTGGGCAATTACGCCCAATGACACGAGCCTGTGGTCCTTCACGGATACCACGATGACCACGTTCTCCGATACCATCGAAATCCAGTTTTGGCAGCCCGGCGAATACACCGTAGAGCTCACAGCGAGCAACGTCTGCGGCACGGACACCCAAACCGAGGAAATCACCATTTACGAGCAGCCGTTCATCAATTTGGTGCCGCCGCCCGTGGCCTGCGACTCTGCCGTCATCGACCTGCAGGCGTTGGGCTACGAAGCTATTGGCGACTTAGACGGTTTTGAGTGGACCTTTACGAATGGCAGTCAGGCCGGCGCTTCCGAAGAGGACTTCGGGCAGGTCACTTTCTACGAATCCGGCACCGTGACCCTGCAGGCGGGCGGCCCCTGTGGCCTGCTGACAGAGACGGTGCCTGTCGTGGTGGTCGCTACCGAGGCCATCACCTTTGGTGCCAATCCGGACGTGGTGTGCCAAAATGCTGATTCCGTACAACTGCTTGCAAATCCGGGCTTTCCCGCTGGTATCTGGTCCGGGGCAGGCAGCGCGCTGAGCCCCTCAGGCATGCTTTATCCCGATTCTCTGGCACCGGGCGATTACACCTTCACCTACACCGTAGGGCAGGGGAGTGCCTGCGAAAACAGCGAGACGCTGGAACTAACCATTGATGCGCCGGTGCAGGTGGAGCTGACGGCAGCAGACCCCGCCTGTGGCAGCTTCGACTTCAGCCCCGAGGTGAGCTATCAGGGCAGCGGCTTGTCTTACAATTGGTCCTTCCCCGGCGGCAGCCCCGGCAGGTCTACGGATTCGCTGCCCGGCCCTATCGTTTACGGGCAACCGGATACCACTCAAATTACTGTGCAGGTAAGCGGCAATTGCGGGGTAGATGCGGATACCATACAGATCGTGGTGCAGGAACCACAGGAAGTCGAAGCATTCCCGGTCGCGGAGCCCCTCTGCTCCGGTTCGAGCCCGGATACGCTTAGCGCGAATGTGAGCGGCGGCGTCTGGCTCGGCGATGGCATCATCAACGACAGCCTGGGCGTATTCGACCCCGCCACCGTAGCTCCCGGCCAATACGAAATCATCTATCAGCTGGCGAACGGTGCCTGCATAGATGAAGATACGATTCAGCTGGAAGTGGTAGCTTCCGAAACGGTGCTGCTGCAGGCCGATACCTTCTGCGTAGACAGCCCCGGCGACACCCTGCTGGCCAATCCGGGGGGCGGGCAGTGGCAGGCTGGCGGCGCCTTGAGTGCGGATGGCTTTTTTGACCCCGCTTTCGCGGAAATCGGCAGCAACCCGGCCACCTATGAATACATCGATGCCAACAACTGCCGTATTCTGAGCACAGTACAGGTCCTGGTGGAAGATTTGCCAACCCTGGATTTGGTTCCGCTTGATACCTTTTGCCTGTCAGACATCCCGGTAGACCTGCCGGAAGTTCTGGAGTTTAGCGCGGAGCCGGGCGGGGGCACGGCTGTCTGGAGCGGGCCGGGCGTAACGGATGATGCCGGCACCCTGGTAGCGGAAACGCTCTCGCCCGGTGGGTATACCCTGCAGGTGGACTATCAGCGCAACGCCTGCCGCATTACCGACAGCACCCAAATATGGATAGACGATGCACCCGCGCTTCAGCTGGCAGCGGACAGCGCCGTTTGTATATCGGAAGGCATGCTGCAATTGGGCACGAACCTGCCGGGCGGCCAATGGAGCGGCCCCGGGGTGGATACCGAAAGCGGGATGATCGAACTTGCGGTAGCCGGTTGCGGTACTTTTGACTACAGCTACCTGTACGAGGCGGGCACCAACTGCGAACAGAACGCAACGGTCAGTGTGGAAATCATCGATCTGAGCGCTGCTGTAGAGGCCGGCACGCCGGAGGC
>CAJXXJ010000099.1 GCA_913062745.1 uncultured Phaeodactylibacter sp. | reverse complement strand
CGCCTGCATCAGTTCGGCGGCCCGGTGGATGGCCTTACGCATGCGGTAGTAGGTGCCGCAGCGGCAAATATTGGTAATACTGCGGTCGATATCTTCGTCGGTCGGCTCCGGGATTTCCTGCAGCAGCGCCGCCGTGCTCATCATGAAGCCCGGCTGGCAGTAGCCGCACTGTGGCACGCCCAGCTCTATCCAGGCTTGCTGTACCGGGTGCAGCTGATCGCCGCTGCTCAGCCCCTCTATGGTGGTCACCTGTTTTCCTTCGGCGTAGCGCGCGGCAAAGGAGCAGGAGCGCACGGCCATGCCGTCTACGTGCACCGTACAGGCCCCGCAGGCTGCTTTGCCGCAGCCAAATTTAGTGCCGGTCAGGCCCAGCTGATCGCGCAGCAGCCAGAGCAGGGGTTGGTCGGCCGGAGTGTCCTCTACCGTCAGGGGTTGGCCGTTGAGTTCGAATGTAAGGGTCATTGCGGTCTATTTTGGTGAAGGGATGGGCGTTCCGCTGCCGATCCAGGTTTTTACGGCTGCCCGCCATTCGGGCAAATCGAGGGGCGGCAGCTCCCGCTGATTACCGTTGCGGTCGACGCCCGGTGCCCAGCCCCAGAGCACCAGTGAGTCGTGCAGCATATGTTCCTCCAGCTCTGCTACGGTAATGCCGCCGTTGCGCTCCGGGTCGAGCAGCTGCGCGCCCAGCTCATGGTCGCTCAGCCCTACCCAGCCCATACTGCGGGGGGCGAGGTGCCAGTGCGGAGCGCCCGGCACGCCGGAG
Source organism: uncultured Phaeodactylibacter sp. (assembly GCA_913062745.1). GTDB lineage: Bacteria > Bacteroidota > Bacteroidia > Chitinophagales > Saprospiraceae > Phaeodactylibacter. The sequence continues at coordinate 8,731 of CAJXXJ010000099.1, read as the reverse complement.
TAGGGATTGTTGGACCGCTGATGGCAGGTGCCGCACTTCATAGCGGCTACACCGTGCCCATCCGGCCCGCGCTGCACATTAAAGTAGTGCTGCCGCTGCTCCATCCCCTGCATGGGCCGGTCGCCGGAGGGGTGGCAATTGATGCAGCGCGGATGGCGCAGTACGGTCAAAATGGAATCAAAGGCGTGCAGGCCCGCTTCCCGGGAGGGCAAAGTGCCGGGTGGGGGCTGCGGTATCTGCGTAAGCCCTGCCAGCAGCAGGATGAAGAGCAGGGCGGTATGTTGGAGGCTGGTCATACAGATTAATAGGTTGGAGCAGCGGCTTGTTGCGAAAGGAGGCATTTTTCTGACGCGATTGTTGCGCAGCGCTCTCCTCTGCTTTATGCCTTTCGGAGCAGGCGGCGGGTGCTCCACAAGCCTACGGCCGGCCCCGCCGCCAGTATCAGGTAGATATAAGCCGGATCCCAGGCCCGTAAAAGATAGTTCAATGCCTGAATACTGACTATGGTAACGGCAAAACCGAGGCTGTTGACGATGGTCAGTGCAGAGCCGCGCGACTCCGGTGGGGCATTGCGGGCTACCAGGGTGGAGAACTGCGGAGAATCGCCGATAACCGCCATGCTCCAAAGCAGCAGCAAAGGCAAAAACAATACCGCAGGCAGGGCAAACAGCAGGGGCGACAGCAAACAAAACAGGCCGGATACCAATAGCATGCCAAACGCCACGGCAGCACTCCCCCGGCGCAACGACCAGTAGCCGCCGACCACGCAGCTCAGGGTGCCGGAGGCTATGGCCAAAAAGGCATACAAAGAGACGGTAGCATCCGGCAAAGCGGGAAAGCGTGTTGTGAGCAGGATGGGTACAAAAGCCCAGAAGGCGTACAGTTCCCACATGTGCCCGAAGTAACCCAGCGCAGCCGCCCGAAAGTCAGGCAGGCGGAATACACTAAAAACAGCAGCGGGCCTAAATGCGGTGCCGGGCTGCCGGTAGGGGCCGTCCGGTATCGTCCGCCAAATAGCCAGGCCGCCCAGTACAGCCAGGACAGAGGTGCCGCGCAGCACCCACTGCCAGGGCCAGTCGGCAGCGGAGTAGCGCAGCAGGTGCGGAAAGGCTGTGCCCAGTACCAGAGCGCCGACCAGGTAGCCGAGTGCTTTGCCCAAATCCGCTGCGTACCAGTCGGAGGCAATCTTCATCCCTACCGGGTAGATGCCAGCCAGGAAAAAACCGGTAAGGAAACGCATCCCGAGGATGGAAGCGTAACTGGTCGCTAGCGTGCCCACTCCCAGATTAAATAGCGCTCCTAGAACAGCCGAAGCTAAAAAAACCACAGAGGGGGAAAAGCGGTCGGCCAGCAGTAAAGCAGCATACACCAGGGTACCGGCTATAAAGCCAAATTGCACCGCTGAAGTCATCGCGCCGAGTGCCGTGGCAGGAAGGGCATACGCTTGTTGCAAATCGGGCAGCACCGCGTTGCCGGCAAACCACAGGGAAGTACCGGCAAACTGCGCAAGGACGATAACCGGCAGGGTGTGTCGGGGGACTGTAACGGCTTTTGCTGTCTGCATGCCTAAAGAAACGAAATTCCGGATAACCGCATCAAGGCTGTGCCGGCGCGGCCGGAAAAACTTTAACACTTCAAACTTTCAATAATTATTGAAACTTATGAAAAATAACTGCATCTTGCCTGCAACCAAATACACCGGACCATGAAAAACATTTTGCTCACCATTGATACCGTTGGCCAGGCTATACTCCTTACCCTGTGCCTGTTCTTCCCGCTCACGCTTTTCGTTGCGGTACCGCTCGGTGGTTGGCAGCTCCTGAGCAGTTTGTGCAAGGGGCTGCTGCTGCAGAGCAAGCTTCACCTCTATTACTTTCTTTCCGCCACAGCTTACTGCGTACTGCTGGCATTCAGCGCAAAAATGGAGCTGGATTTCAACTGGCTGGAATGGGCGCAATACCTTTGGGTTATTCTTGCCGTACCGCCTGTAGTGGGTGCGGTCTGGTACTTTTTGCAGAGTATGAGGGATATGGAAAAAGAGGCACCAAATAAGCCGGAAATGGTGTAGTGCCTTCGAACATGTTTGGAGCTTTTACCGGAATCAGCGTGTGTATTGAAACGGTCAGGCTCCCACCCCGGCTTGATTTGGGCTGTTCCGGGGAGTAGACAATTTGGCATACAAACCTGAGGACATAAGCGCAGCAAGGGGCAGCAGGAAGTGTGGGGTACGGATTATAAATTCAAATCCAATCTGATGCAGGGAAGGCCAAAACATATGGTCCAGGAACACAAAAGTAGTCAGGCGGGCTAATGCCGTCAGAAAGCCCCAGGCGGCCGCGTACCATAGCCAGAAACGGTCCATCCTTGGCAAGAGCACGCCTATGGCCACGCCAACATCCATCCAGCCGGCCAACAGCAATAGCTGAACCGCTTGGTCATTTGTCAACCCCAGGTTGGTGATCACCATATGCACGAAGTAGCCCGGCACGGGGTAAAGCCCGAGCGCGTACAAGCCGTGGCCCAGGAAAGTCAGCCCGATGGCCAGGCGCAGCACCCACTGAAGGGCAATGCTTTTGGGGTTCGCAACATACCAGGCCAGCAGGGCTGGAGTGGCGGCCTGTGCGGTGTATTCCATGATTTGGGCAAATTGGAAGCCTTTGTCCAGATAGTAAGCGAATGCCATGAAGGCCAGCAGCGCCGTACAAGTGTAGAGCAGGCCCTGCACCAGGCGGCGGTACGGGCGGAATACCAACAGCGTGGCGATGGCGCTTACCGCAAAAAAGATACCGACTGTACGCCCCAAGGCCAGGATAGCCCGGTCGGTCCTCAGGTCATTGACGAAGGCTACCCATTCCTGGCCAGAAAACCAGGCGACTGCCCAGCCGAAGTAATCCTGCTTCAGGAAAAAGGAACGATAGGGCGCTTCAAAAAACAAATGCTGATAGGCCCGGCCCAAAAGCAGGAGCACGCAGGCAACCAGCAGCAAAGTAAAGGTACGGTTCTTCAAAGATAAAGGCATAGGCATTGGAACTAAGTTGCCAAATTTAGCAGCTTTACTGCTTTTTTTGATAGCGATGGGCATAATTAACTGATAGTTAATATTGAATACCGGGCAAACGGGCCGGTACGCCTTATTTTTGGAAATAAAATCCAACGCCTGTTATGAAGCATTTTTACCTAAGCTTATTACTTCTGGGCAGCGTTTTGTTCACCGCACAAGGGGCGAGCGACAAATACCGGCTGACCATCACTGACGACCCGGCTACGACTATGACAGTCGGGTGGAACCAAATTTCCGGCCACAGCGTGGCGCTGTTCTACAGCACTATAGATCACGGTACGGACTACCAATCCTACGAAAATTTCCAGCTGCCTGACCGTACGGTTGCCTATAAAGGCATGAACAACTACTTCGTGCGGCTGAAGGGGCTGTTGCCCAATACGGCCTATTACTTCGTTATTGTCGACAGCGAGGGCGTCAGCGAGCGGTATTGGTTCGAGACGCTGCCGGATGACCCCAATGCGCCCTTGTCTATCGTAGCCGGGGGCGACTCCCGCCGCTCGGGTGATGAGACTACGCCGCACGAGCCGCGCATACAATCGAACCAGGTGGTGAAGGCTTTGCGCCCTCACTTTGTAGCCTTCGGCGGTGACTATACGGATGCCAATACCGCCGGGCAGTGGCAGTCCTGGTTTGACGACTGGCAGCACACCATCGGCGACGATGGGCGCATGACTCCGATTTACAATACCCGCGGCAATCACGAGCACAGCAATGAGGATATCACAGCGCTGTTTGATGTGACTTACAACGATGTATACTACGCCATCAATTTTGGCGGAAGCCTCATCCGCTTTTACACCCTCAACAGCATGAATTCTGTAGCCGGAGACCAAACCAACTGGCTGGCGCAGGACCTGGAGGAGAACAAGAGCGCTACAGCCTGGAAAATGGCGCAGTACCACTACACGATTGCTCCGCATACGGCCTCTAAGCCTTACCGCTTTGCGCAGTATAACCTGTGGGCGCCGCTGTTCCATCAATACGGCCTTCAGTTGGTGATTGAATGCGATACCCACGTAGCGCGCAACAGCTGGCCGGTGCGCCCATCCGACGAGCCCGGCAGCGACGGCGGCTTTATCCGCGATGATGAAACCGGCACCGTCTATGCAGGCGAAGGCTCCTGGGGACTGATCCGCAATGCCAACGTAAGTTACAACTGGACCCGCGAGGCCGGCAGCTTTACGCAGGTGAAGTGGATTCATGCCAACCTGGATTCTCTGGTTGTGTACACCATTAAGTCCGCAACCAGCAACCCGGTTGCGGCGGTGGAGGACGATGAGCGTTTCGTAATGCCCGAAGGTATGGATATTTGGGTCACTGAAAACGGCAACCGCGTGGTCATTGACCGGCCGAACCCTGACTACGAGCTGACTACAAGCAGCAGCGCACCCGTCAGCCCGCAGGCAGGCGTATTCGTGCGCCGGATATTCCCGAACCCTTCCAATTCTATCCTGAATATAGAACTGCTGGAAGCGGCTCCGCACGAGTACCAGATTTTCGATGTCAAGGGCCGGGTAGTTGCCCAGGGCAATACCCGCGATGCTAATCACGTGCTGGATATTACTGCTTATGCAGATGGCTTGTACTACCTGAAAATCTGGAAGCGCGGCGCAAAGCAACTCCAGGTTAAGAAATTCATCAAAGACTAATAGAGTTACCTCTGTCTGCCAGGCATTTCACAGAAATCCGGTTACTGAGCCCTCAGGCACCGGATTTCTGGCTTTGCACGGCATCCTCTCAACTTGTCAACAAAAGAACCGACCAACAAAATGAAGAACTTTACTTTTTTGATTGTCTTCTGGACGATTGCTGCATGCTGCCTGCACGCTCAGGTGCCCTACACCCTCAGTTTTGCCATTCAGGATGGCGCGGATGACGCGGAAGAAGCCGTGCCTACCGGTGCGATGAACCTCAGCAGCTCCGACCTGGAGATGACGATGGAGGCTAACGAGCAGATCATCGGCCTCCGCTTTGCCAACGTCGCTGTTCCACAGGGGGCTACAGTGACCGGCGCTTTTATACAATTTACCACAGATGAAACCGACGATGTGGCCACTAACCTGCTCATAGAAGGCGAACTGGCTGCCGATGCGCCGGCTTTCTCTGCTACGGCGAATGACATCTCCTCCCGCAGCCGCACAGCTGCCAGCGTGGCCTGGGAAGACATCCCGGCCTGGAACACCGTAGGCGAAGCTGGCCCCGATCAGCGCACGCCCGACCTGACGGACATCGTGCTCGAAGTCATCAACCAGGCAGACTGGTCAGCCGGCAACGCGATGGCTTTCATCATTACCGGTACGGGCAACCGCAACGCTGTCTCCTTCAACAACAGCGCGAATGCACCCGCCCGCCTGGTTATCACGTACGAGGTAACCGAGTTCCCGCTGGAAGCTTTCCCGGTACGGGAAAGCACGCTGTGGCGCTATGAAGACAGCGGTATGGACCTGGGTACCGAATGGACCGCCCTGGATTACGATGACAGCAGCTGGGCCTTTGGCCAGGCAGAACTTGGCTACGGTGATGGTGACGAGAATACCACCCTGAGCTTCGGCGGAGACCCAGACGACAAGCATATCACCTATTACTTCCGTAAAACCTTTACGGTGGCTGCCCCCTCCGCTCTGGATGCGTTGAACCTGCGCCTGCTGCGCGATGACGGCGCGGTTGTTTACCTGAATGGCGAAGAAGTGGCCCGCTCCAATATGCCGGCAGGAGCGATCGATTTCCAAACTACGGCCAGCTCGGCGGTAGCCGGGGGGAGCGAGAGTGCCTTCGAAGCCTTCGAGGTGCCCACATCTGCTCTGCAGGCCGGAGAAAATATCCTGGCCGTTGAAATCCATCAGGCGAACCCTTCCAGCTCGGACATTAGCTTCAACCTGTCCTTAGAGGAAGAGGTCGTCCTGCCCCCTGCCATCCAACTGATCCACAACTCGCCGGATCCTTCCCTGCAATTTGTAGACGTATATATCGATGCGTTCAACCAGGGGAATTTTGTGAAATTTAACGGCGATACTCCGATACCGTTCCGTTTTGGTACGCCTTACCTTTCTGACCTTCCGGCGGGGACCCACGGCATTGCGATTGCCCCGTTTGGAACGGACGACTTCATGTGGAGTGCCACGACTTTTACGCTGGAAGCTAACAAGCGCTACATCGCTATGGTGTCTGGTGTGCGGGAGCCAGCCAATTTTGAAACGGCTTTTAACAGCGCGGATGACATCGCTTTCAAAATACAGGTCAACGAAGTGCCTGGCAATGAAGATGTAAGTGCCGGCGAGACCCTACCGCTGCTGTTTCACGGTACGCCGGATCTACCCAATATCCGCCTGATTGCGGTGGGTGCCGGAGATGCGACTGCGGATTTCCCGGAAGGGCTGCCGTACGCCTTTCAGCTGCTGGGTGGTACAGTCGATGCCCTCCCCTACCCCAATGTACAGGTGACCAACAACGCTTCTACGGAAGTATACGGCGAGTTTAAAACCGACCTCACACCATTTACCGAGCAGGTGATCACCATTTTCTCCTCCGGATTCTACACCGCAGAAGGCGATGCAGGCGTTGACGAATCTAACTTTGCCCTGGTCATCATGCCCGAAAGCGGAGGCCCGGGTGTATTGCTGCCTGCTCCGGACCCGCCCCTGCCCGGCAAAATTCAGATCATCCACAATTCACCGGACCCCGAGCTGTCTGCCGTGGACGTTTGGCTCAATGGCGAAAAAGTAGTGGAAGCGCTGGACTACCTCAATGCTACTGCATTTGTCGATATCCCTGCCGGGCAAAACCGGGTGGCCGTCGCCCCGCACAGCACCACTATGGCAGACACCGCCTGGAGCGCAACGGACCTATTTGTGGAAGCGGACCTGGACCTTTCGGTGTTTCAACCCGTAGGCCGGACCTACACGGCGGTAGCCTACGGTGCCCGCAATACTGCTGATTTTGACAATGCGACCAACCCGGATGTCAGCTTTGGCCTGGCCGTTGAAGAGGGCCGCTCAGCTGCTTCGGCTGCCGATATGGTCGACCTGCGCTTTTTCCACGGAGCTACGGATGCTCCCGGGGTGGATTTTGTGCTGGACGGCCAGTTCATTCCAGTGGTCAATGACCTGAATTACAGTAATTACTCCTCCATTTATGTGACACTGCCTGCAGATATGTTCCAGCTTAACATGACTCCGCAGGATGATAACAATCAGTTGCTGAGCGCTTACGGCCTCTCCTTAGAGGATCGTGCCGGCGAGGCACTGGTAGTGCTGGCAGCGGGCCTGCTCGACCCGCAGGAAGGGCAGCCTGCCTTTGGATTGCACGCCGTGGATGCTAATGGGAATGTATCCGAACTGCCCATTGTGACCAATACCGGGGAGCAGCTTCGGGAACTGGGCATCAAGATTTTCCCCAACCCCGCTACAGACGCCCTGTACATCAATGCCGCGCAGAATTTGCCTGAAATGCGCCTGCTCGATGTTACCGGCAAAGCATTGCGTCAACTCTCAGACACCGGTACGCAAACAGTTATTAACCTACAGGACATGCCGAAAGGCCTGTACTTCCTGGAACTACAGCTGGAAGGCGGCAATCAGGCCGTGAAAATACTAAAGCAGTAATTAAATTATCGCTCCTAGCCCCACAGCACTGATGGTGCAAGCTGTTAGTGCTGTGGGCTACTTTTGCGTTAAGCGGCACTCCGGTGGCTCTCCTCGATTCTGTTGTTTTCAAAAATCAATTTTTGTGTTTTCGGAAGTGGTGGGCTTTTTTCCAGAAGAATTACCGGACTGCAAAGTACCCGGAAATTTCCGATAACGCATAAAATTTATAATCATGCCCCTGCCCGTCATCTTTGATGTAATCAAATTTGCCTCGATATAGAGTAAGATTTATCAACTGGTCTTTAGTAAGATTCCTGAAAAAGCTGTTTGGAATGATGTATTCTCCATCGTCATCTTCAATGAATGCCGCCTCATATTGCGTTTCTATTGGCCCAGGCTTCCGTGCGTTATACTTGTCGCCTTGAGAAGTTAATGTCAATACTAACCCATTTTTATTCAGTGAGTCTGCATTCCAGTTGATCGTAACGTCTTCTTCTATTGAAATCCACTTAACATCTACGGAAGGGCTTACCAGCGATGAATTAAGCACGTCAAATTGAGTTAAGAGAACCGGAGCTCGGAAGTCACTGCTTACGACCGTTTTGCCAGCTTGTTCTAGAAAGATTGACACCTCTTGGCCAAACAAGTTCTTCGCGAATTCAATTCCTTCTTTCTCATTGAGGTTACTGGGCATATAGGCTATTTCCTGAAATTCAAATTTTTCTCCATTAATGAAAAAGTCACCCGCATCTATCCGATTAGACCTTTGGGTTTTATCTGGCATGAAGGCAGCGGTAAGTGAACTACTGCTAAATTTGGAGTTATGCGCATCTGCTGCGGCTCGAATAAGTACACCACCGTTAGGAACAACGCCAAAAATAATATATTCGCCAAACTTTTTTTTGGCTTTCGCATAACCGTGTACACCGAATGCTGCCCCAAAAACATTTGGAGTTTCAAGGCCATTTTTTCTTGAAATGATTTTATACTTATTACAAGCAGTGGCGACTAGTGCCTCCGGCACTAGTTAATGGTATTTGAATTATCTTTGTGCTCAAGCATAAAGATAATTCAAATATGGCAA
>CAJXXJ010000098.1 GCA_913062745.1 uncultured Phaeodactylibacter sp. | reverse complement strand
CATCAAAAAGTGGTTCCTGAGCCAGGGGCTGAAACCTAACCACTGCCACACGGCCTGCTCCGCTGCTGCTATGCGCTACCCCCCTACCCGCATGGATATGACGCGCATCGGTATCCTGAACTACGGGTTTTGGCCCAGCCAGGAAACGCTCATTGAGTTCAACAGCCGGGAGGAATGCGAAGGCAACCACCTGAAACGCCTGCTCTCCTGGACCAGTCAGGTGATGGATACCAAAACGGTGAAAACCGGTGAGTACGTGGGCTACGGCACTTCTTACCTCGCTAACGAAGAAATGAAAATCGCTACCGTACCAATCGGCTATGGCCACGGCTTCAGCCGCTCGCTCAGCAACGCCGGGCGGGTGCTCATCCATGGTAAGCGGGTGGGCGTCATCGGTATGGTAAATATGAATGCCATCACGGTGGATGTATCCCAACTGGATGAGGTGCAGCGCGGCGACGAAGTGGTCATCATCGGGCATCAGGGCGAGCTCGAATTATCGGTTGCTTCCTTCGGAGAGTTTTCTAATCAGGTGAACTACGAGCTACTGACGCGGCTTCCCCTCGATATACCCCGTGAGGTAGTGGACTAAGAGTGCTGACAACCACATGACTGCGGATGTGTTGCTAATGTATAGCAGATTGTTTAACTTTGAAGTTTTGTCTTTTAGACAGACTAACGAATACCCCTTACTGCTAACGATAAGCACAAACTTTTTTTAAAACCAAAGGAATACCATTTAAAGCTGTTTGTACCGCCCGACGGACCTGTACACGGCTTAACTACAACTCACTATAATGGCCTATTTGACCTTAAATCGAAGCCATCTCAAGCACAACTACGATTATCTGGATAATATCTTCAAGCGGCACAATATTGACTGGGCGATTGTCACCAAGCTGTTGTGCGGTAATGAAGACTACCTGCGCGAAGTGATCAACCTGGGCATCCGGGAGGTTTGCGACAGCCGCATCGCCAATTTGGCCACCATCAAAAACCTCGACTCCAATGTGCAGACGGTCTACATCAAGCCGCCGGCTATGGGGGAAATAGAAAATGTCGTCCGCTACGCAGATGTCAGCTTCAATTCGGAAAGCTCCACCATCAAACTGCTTTCCGAAGAAGCGCAGCGGCAGGGCAAAACGCACCGGGTCACCATTATGATCGAGCTGGGCGACCTGCGCGAAGGCATTATGGGCGAGCACCTGATGGAGTTTTACGAAAAAATATTTGAGCTGCCCAATATTGAGGTCGTGGCCATCGGCTCCAACCTCAACTGCCTGCACGGCGTCATGCCCTCTGAAGATAAACTCATTCAGCTCAACCTCTACAAGCAGCTGATCGAGGCGAAATTTAACCAGAAAATCCCCTGGATTACCGGTGGTACTTCCGTTGTGCTGCCGTTGTTGTTCCGCTCACAGGTGCCCAAAGGCATCAACCATTTTCGCATAGGCGAAACGCTGTACTTCGGGGTAGACCTGTTCGAAGAAAAACCCATCGAGGCGATGAAGCCGGATGTGCTGCGGCTTTACACCGAAATCATTGAAATCACCAAGAAGCCCAAGGTGCCGATCGGCGTAATGGCTTCCAACCCTTCCGGAGACGTCTTTGAAGTGGACGAGGAGGACTATGGTAAAGAATCCTACCGGGCTATATTGGATATTGGTACGCTCGATATTTCCGTGGACTATCTGATTCCGGAAGATGACAGCATCGAGATTGTGAATGCCAGTTCGGATATGCTCGTGGTAGACCTGGGTACCAAGAGCCCGGACTATCAGGTAGGCGACAAGTTGTCCTTCCAGCTTAAATACATGGGAGCGCTCAGCCTGCTCAATTCTGATTACATCGACAAACGGGTGGTGGAGCAGTAAGCCGCTACGCTTCGTAAGCGATATGGAACAGTGCGTCGCCCTGATTGACCACCGCAGCGTTATTGTGGCCGATCATGAATCCATCCTTCGGGGCGGGCACTACTTCCTGCCCATTGCCGTGCGGGTCGTTGATCACGCCCAGCACTTCTCCCTTGCGTACGGCCTTTCCGGAATCCTTATGCCAAAGGAACAGGCCGGCCCTCGGTGCCCGCACCCAGCCTGACCGGACGAACTCCCGGGCAGGACGAGCCGGGATAGCGCCGGCTGCCGGCGACAGCATGCCTTGTGCCTCCAGCAGCCTGCGCAGGCCTGCCATTCCCTTCTCAATAGCTTGTGCATCGTAGCGCAGGCTTTCGCCCCCTTCAAACACCAGGGTAGGCTTGCCGAGGTCAAGGGCTACCTTTCGGAATGACTTACGGATGGGTGGTTTGGCCAGCAATACCGGTGCCGAAAACTGCCGGGCCAGCGTCAGGCTCGGCTCGTGCCCCTTGCTGTACCGAACCTGAGGATAATTGTACAGGCTGCCACCTCCGGTGTGGAAATCTACCGTCATATCTATTTGTGGCAGCACCTTCTTGGTCAGCGATCTGGCCACACGGGAAGCCAGCGACCCCTTCATGCTGCCGGGGAAGGCACGATTGACGTCCTTGCCATCCGGCACCTCGCGCGAGAAATTGATAAAGCCATAAATATTTACCAGGGGGATGGCCACCACGCTGCCCGACACCAGCGTTTCAAACCAGCCCGCTTCCAGGCAGCGGCGTACTATTTCCACTCCGTTGATCTCATCACCGTGCACGCCTGCCATCACCAGCAGTACCGGCCCCGGGGCCAGAGCCCGAAAAACATGCGCCTCAATACGGATCTGATTGCCGGAAGGCAGCCGGCCCACCGGTATCTTAACCACTTCGTTGTTGCCTGGCTCTATGATAGTCTTGTGGATCAGGATAGATTCCATACGCTATGCTACTTGCTCTTCTACAAATTGGATAATGGCACCCGCTACGTCTACCTGCGTAATGGTTTCAATGCCTTCCAGCCCGGGCGAGGCATTGACTTCCAGTACGAGCGGGCCGCGGTCGGAACGCAGGAAGTCTACTCCCCCGATATCCAGCCCCATCAGAGAGACAGCTTTGATGGCCAGCTCTTCCTCCTCCGGCTGCAGTTCCACTCTTTTCGCGACAGCGCCCCGGTGCAGGTTGGAACGAAATTCGCCCGCCCTTGCCTGCCGCTTCATTGCGGCTACTACCCTGCCGTTGACAATCAGCGCACGCACATCCTCCCCTCTTGCTTCCCGGATGAACTCCTGCAAAATAACCCGTTCCCGCAGCCGCTGAAAAGCTTCTACGGTAGCTTCTACTGTACGGTGGGTTTCCGCCAGGATGACTCCCACGCCGTGGGTGCCCTCCAGCAATTTGACGACCACCGGCAGGCCGCCGAGCCGCCGCACCGCCCCCCGCAAATCCTGCCCCTGAGCGATTGCAATCGTGCCGGGCACTTCAATGCCGTGCTGCGCCAGCTTTTGCAAACAGCGCAGCTTGTCCCGCGCCTGCTGCAGCGCTTCCGCCCGCGCCGCTACGAAAGCACCCATCGCCTCAAACTGGCAAATCACCGAAGCACCCAGAGAAGTGACCGAAGCGCCGATACGGGGGATCACCGCATCGAAGCGAGTAAGCGGCAGCCCTTCGTACCGGATGTCCGGCTGCTTATCATCAACCAGCAGGGTACAGCGGGTATGGTCTACGATGTGCATATCGTGCCCACGCTCCACACCTGCCCGTACCAGGCTGCGGGTGGAGTACAATTGGGGGCCGCGGGAAAGAATGGCTATTCTCATGAGGGGCGTTTGACTGTGTAATATTAATCAGCTGCGCGAAAGAAATGAAATCCTGCAGCCTAAAGTTTGATGCCGGTTTCGTTACCTTAGCAGCGAATGGGAGCCCGGGCGCTCCGAAAACAACCTCACATGAGCAGTACATCCGATGATTTTCAGATGAACGACAAGCGGGTGATCAACGCCTGGGCTTTGTTCGACTGGGCCAACTCGGCTTTTGCCCTCGTAATTACCGCCGCTATTTTCCCCTCTTACTACGTGGCGGTAACCGATGAGACCATCCCTTTTTTCGGCACCGAGATTTCTAACAGCGCCTTGTATGCGTACGCTATTTCCACCGCCTACTTCCTCATTGCCCTGGCCTCTCCCCTGCTCTCGGGCATCGCCGACTACGGGGGGCGGCGCAAGTTTTTCCTGCAGTTTTTCACCATCATGGGCTCCATGGCCTGCCTGAGCCTCTTTTTCTTTAAAGGAATGGAGCAGGTGGCGCTCGGCACCGCTAGTTTTATGCTGGCTATGATCGGGTTCGCCGGCGGGCTGGTATTCTACAATGCCTTCCTGCCGGTTATCGTTACGGAGGACCGCTATGACTCGGTGAGTGCCCGTGGGTTTTCCTACGGCTACATCGGCAGCGTTATCCTCCTGGTCATCAACCTGCTGATGATTCAGTTTTACGGCAGCTTTGGTTTTCCAGATCAGGGTACCGCCACGCGCGTCGCTTTCCTTACGGTAGGTGTGTGGTGGATAGGCTTCGCGCTCATTCCGTTCAGGCGGCTGCCCGATGATGCCCGGCAAAAGAACCGCCCCGACATGTTTAAACAGGGCTTCCGGGAACTCAAAAAAGTATGGCGCGCAGTGAAGCAACAGCCCAATACCAAGTCTTTCCTCTTTTCCTTCTTTGCGTACAGCGCCGGCGTGCAGACGGTACTGTTCCTGGCCGCTACTTTTGCAGAAAAAGAGCTCAACTTCGCGACTTCCGAGCTGATCGGCATCATCCTGATTCTACAGATTGTAGCCATACTGGGGGCTTACTCCTTTGCCAAGCTCTCCGAGTGGAAAGGCAATAAAATTTCCCTGATCACCATGCTGCTCATCTGGATGGCGATCTGCCTGGTGGGATATTTCGTGCAGGAAAAGGCACAGTTTTACGCCATTGCGGCCTCCGTAGGGCTGGTAATGGGCGGCATACAGTCGCTTTCCCGGTCCACCTACTCCAAGCTGTTGCCGGAGGAGACCGAAGATACCACCTCCTATTTCAGTTTCTACGATGTACTGGAAAAGGTAGCCATCATTCTTGGCACTTTTACGTTTGGCTTTATTGATCAACTCACGGGAAGCATGCGCCTCAGCCTGCTGGTGCTGGGCGGCTTTTTCCTCATTGGTTTGCTGCTGTTGTTGCGCGTCCGGGTGGTCCGGGGGCAGTCAGCTACGGTGGTGTAGCCCTTTACTACTCCCGGTCTCCGAAGCGCCGCCGGTTGCGCCGCTGATTGCGCTTTTGCTTGCCGTACCACATGAGCAGGAGCCAGACGAGGAGCAGCAGCCCCACCGGCAGGAGGTAGTAGAGTAAGTCTTCCATAGATTCCTTTGATTTTTTTATCGGCTCACCACTACGGTTCGGTGCGCCACTTTGCCGGCACCCTCCAATTGCAGCCAGTACTGCCCGGCCGGCAGATGGCGCAGATTAATGCGGTGCAGTTCCGGGCCCGGAGGCAAGCGCTGCTGTTGCAAGACATTGCCCCGGGTATCGAGCAGCGACAGTTGCGTTGCGCTGCGCTGCCACGCTGTGCTGAGCCGCAGTTGTACACTTTCCACTGCCGGATTGGGGAATAACTCCAGCACTACCGGTTCCGGTTCCGCCAAATTAGTGATTTGGTCACGGGTTTCCCAACCCATCGTCTGCAACATGGCTACGGCTATCGGGCCGGGGTCGTGCAGCGCCTCCCCCCGGGCAATGAAGGGGCTCATGAGGGCGTTGGGGGCGCCATTCGGGAAAGCAATTTCGTCCAGGTGAGAAATGCTTGAGCCTTCTTCGTAGTCAAAGGGCGCAAACAGCATGGGGTTTTGCCCGCCGTTGAATTCCGCTGCCAGCTCGCTGTCGAAGAACAACTCATTGCTGGTGAAGACATTGAGCAGCTCCTCGGAAGGGCTCGGGAAGAGCGTCTCGTCGTTGATATTGACCCCGTCGGTGGTCAGAAAAAGGTCGTAGGTTATCGGGCGCCCGTTGAAGCCCAGCGCACCGAGCCTATCCTCCACCACATCAGAGGAAGACACAAAACCCAGCCCGTGCCCCAGCTCGTGCATGATGACTGATGCCATGTCGATTTGCCCGGGCGGGGTGTTTCCGTCAATGCCGAAGTACCAATTTGCTTCTGAGTTGATGACCACGCGTATATCCGGTGCATCGTCGTTGAAGTTTTCGCCCAGTATAGACTCTGCCAGTGCTACGGGATACCAGACTTCCGGGTCTACCGCTCCCGGAAAATCCCGCAGTATATTGGTTGGGCCGGCAGAAGCCAGCACGTTTTCTTCTTCGAAAGGCTGCCAGGCAACGGAGACTTCAATTGGCACTTCCGAGACCAGATAAGTTTCCCAAACAGAAGCTGCATACTCAATGGCCGCTTTCGGAAGGGCAGGTATGCTGTCGCCATAGAAAAAGCGAAACTCAGAAAGGGGCAAAGCGGTGCCGTCCAGAAAAAACTCCGGTGCCGCCACAAAAGCCGAAGCCGTGTAGTCGTGGTGATAGCAGATGATGGGCTCGAAGGGCACCATATCCTGCGCACTGGCACTGCGAAGGCTGGCCGTCAGGGCCGCTATCGCCAGGTAAAGGGTAATTGTCCTGCTCATAGAGAAGCTTTACTCCCTAAAAAGGAGGCTCACCACAGATGTTTGCCCGCCGCATAAAATCTTACCGCAGCAAGGTGACATCTCCCTTCACCAGCTCCGTGCTGCCATCCGCCCGCTCCAGCTGTGCCCAGAACACAAAAACGCCGGAGTTCAGTGCTTCGCCCCGGAAACGGCCATCCCAGCCCAACTCAGGGTCATTAGGCGGGAAGTTTTCGCGCCGGAACACGGCCTCCCCCCAGCGCGTAAAGACCCGGAGCTCCCGCACCTCCGTGATCAAAGCCGGGTCAGCGTAAATCGTGAACGCATCATTACGCCCATCTCCGTTCGGGCTGAATACATTGGGCACATAGACGCCGGAACGGCGGCGGTCCAGCAGAATGCGGATGTCATCTTCCGCCTGACAGCCCAGGCTGTCAAATGCCAGCAGATTGATAGTCACGCTTTCTGTAGCAACCACTCCGGGCTGCAGGCAGCCGGCACAATCCACCGCGCCGGCCGGCGTCCAGACCAGGCTGTCGTAGGCAAAGTTGATCAGTGGATTGAGGCGTATGCTCTCGCCCAGCTCCGCTTCGATATCAGCGCCCAGCTCAACGAGGGGCTCCGGCCCTTCCGGCAATATGACGGTAGCCTCCGTAGTACAACCGATTGCGTCTGTGATGCGCAGCGTATACGTATCCGGGAAAAGGCCGGACACCGAAAAAGGCGTAGGCGGCAACTCCTGCAGCACATCCCCGCCCAGGGCATAGCGGTAGGGGCCCGTGCCGCTGCTCACCCGCAGGATGCGCAACTGCCCCGGCAACCCGGCGCAGGGCGGCGCTTCGGCTTCCAGCTCCAGCTGTGGGTCGCTAAATTGTAGCTGCACCTGCAGAAAAAGGGAGTCGCAGCCAGATTGCCCCTGAATGCGCTGTTCACCGCTTGGGTTGCTGGCGCTGTACTCCTGCCCGTTAATCGTAAGTGTCGCTCCGGCACAGAGCACCGTATCAACTATCCGCTGCTCTGGCGCGGGCAGGTACTGCAGGCTGACCGTGACCAGGCTGTCGCAACCATTGGCCGCAGCCAGGGTATCGGTACCACTTGGGTTGCCCGGGCCGTAGAGCGTCCCGTTAATGACCAGGCTGTCGCCAAAGCAAAGCGTAGGCGTAAGTGTAGTCTCAGGGCTCGGCAGCAGCGTAATCGTCTCGATGACCAGGCTGTCGCAGCCGAATTGGTTTTGCAAAAGCGTTTCCACTACGCCAGTATCCTGCGGGTTGCAGCTTTCGCTGAATAGCGTGGTGGTGTCGCCCGGCAGCAGCGTGGTTGTCTCGATGACCAGGCTGTCGCAGCCGAACTGGTTTTGCAAAAGCGTCTCCACGACGCCGGTATCCTGTGGGTTGCAGCTTTCGCTGAATAGCTGGGTGGTGTCGCCCGGCAGCAGCGTAGTTGTCTCGATGACGAGGCTGTCGCAGCCGAATTGGTTTTGCAACAGCATCTCTACCACTCCGGTATCCTGTGGGTTGCAGCTTTCGCTGAAAAGCGTTGTGGTGTCGCTCGGCAGCAGCGTGGTTGTCTCGATCACCAGGCTGTCGCAGCCGAACTGGTTTTGCAACAGCGTCTCTACTACCCCGGTGTCCTGCGGATTGCAGGTGCCTAAATCCACCAGCGTCGTATCCGCTGCCCGGAACCCCGTCTGCGTGATGATGAGGCTGTCGCAACCGAATTGGTTTTGCAACAGTGTCTCTACCGCGCCCGTGTCCGCCGGATTGCAGCTGAATTGCTCGATGAGCAGGGTGTCGCTTGGCAGCAGGCTTGTCGTTTCAATCACCAGGCTGTCGCAGCCGAACTGGTTTTGCAGCAGCGTCTCTACTACCCCGGTATCCTGCGGGTTGCAGGTGCCTAAATCCACCAGCGTCGTATCCGCTGCCCGGAAGCCGGTTTGCGTGATGATGAGGCTGTCGCAACCGAATTGATTCTGTAGCAGTGTCTCCACCGTACCCGTGTCGGCCGGATTGCAGCTGAATTGCTCGATCAGCACGGTGTCGCTTAGCAGCAGGCTTGTCGTTTCAATCACCAGGCTGTCGCAGCCGAACTGGTTTTGCAAAAGCGTCTCCACCACCCCGGTGTCCTGTGGGTTGCAGCTTTCAAAGAGCAGCTGCGTAGTATCGCTCGGCAAAAGCGTGGTGGCCGTAATGACAACACTATCGCAGCCTGTGCTATTGAGCAGCACCTCGCTTACGACTCCCGTATCCTGAGGGTTGCAGGAAGCGGCGCTCAGAAAAGTGGAGTCTGGCACCGGGCATCCGGAAGAGCATCCACCGGTATTGGGGATGCTGACCAAAACCTCGCAATTGGGGTCAAGCGCGTCAGCAACAAAGAACACGGCATCGCCCTGGCTAACCGGGAACGGCCCCACAGGGGTAGGCGTATCGTAGGCTCCGCTCGTATTGGCTGGCGGCCCGGCATTCCAGCCCGGACCGGTATTGACGCCCGTGACGGTGATCAGGGCGGAGAAGGTATCATCGGCACTGCTGCCCGGTGTGCCGTTGTCGTCGCAGCTGATATCGCTGACACTGGCCTGCAGGCTGCATTCCTCGGAGCAGGTGAGGGGCGGGTTGACCCATACACTCTCCTGGCAGGCGGGATCCTCGAGTAGGGAAAAGGTCAGGTTCACCGGCCCTCCGCTGATGGGGAACGGGCCGAATGATGCGGTTGTGCCGTAGGCGCCGGTGGTGTTGGCTGGGTCATCGGCCTGCCAGGCGTTGCCCGTGCCCCCCACGAAGATATCGACGGTAAATTGGTCATCATTAAGATTGACAGGTCGTCGCAGCAATGCACGTACACGCGCGAGAAGCTCTTCAAAAGAAAAAGGCTTCATGAGATAATCATCCGCGCCCGCATTGAGAAGTTCCACCTTATCAACAGTCTCGGTTTTTACCGACAGAACAAGAATTGGTGTTGTTTTCCCATGCGAACGCAGCTCTCTGCATACATCAAGCCCATTCTTTTTTGGAAG
>CAJXXJ010000097.1 GCA_913062745.1 uncultured Phaeodactylibacter sp. | reverse complement strand
AACAGAGGCCTACTCCATACTCTCTATTCATTTAATTCCCAATATTGAATTGGAGCGTTTCCTGCTTTCTCTGGGAGAGGAAGCAGTTGTACAGCAACCGTCCTGGTTAAAGCAGCAGATCGCGGAAAGGCTGCAATTGGCAGCAAGCCGCTATGCCAAAGGAACGCAGTGATGTGCCCCTCTACCGCCTCAGCGTTTTTACCGACATGATATGTCCAAATCCCCCAGATCCACAGTACTGCATTTCCATTTGGACTTTCATACCGGGTATGAAAATCCGGGGGACATCGTTGCGGCGCCCAAAATCATTAGCGTCAGTTTCAATATAATAAAAGTCCCGAACACCAAATTCATCCTGAATCAGTACTTCATAGTCATCCAGATCAGCCTCTATCACATAGCCAATTAGGGGCTTACCCTTACTGCAATCTTCCCAAACAGTCAATTCTCCTGTAAAGCTCACCTTTCGGTATGGAGGGGCAGGGGGTACACCGTAGTCATAATCCCCCTGTGAGACATTTTCCACTATCTTTTGTTCTGCAATCGAAAGCCTCCTTTCTTTCTGAAGTGCTATAACCTTCTCTTTTTCGGCAATGACCCCTTCAAGAGTCTCAATAGAGTCCAGGAATACTTCATACCATCCTCTATAGCGGTTTAACAATTCTACCGTAGCATCATACTTTTCCTTGCTGACCATATGCACAGATACTTTTTTCGGTTGTTCAGGGTTGGTAGACGACTCACTGCACGCTCCTATGCCCATGGAGATGATTAGTGCTATACCGACGACGAAATAGTTTGGGACCAAACCTGACTTCGTGTCGGCATATACTCGTACGTCGGGTTTGTGCCTTACGCCCAAACCTCTCCGTTCCGAGTATAATGGTAGGGACTGATGAAACTTCATGATTACGACGCTTTTATTGTGAAATAAAGGGGGCACCGGTGGCTGTTATGCCCGAAGCCTGATTAACAAGCTTAATTTTTCCAGCCATACCCAGCTTATTTTGACGATTTTATATTGTCCACTCATTATGACTGATGGCTACCAAATACCATTGCCCGTAATGTTTACTGAAGACCAGGCGGAGGCTAGTCCAGCCCATAGGGTCTTCTTTTGTTGCATAAAAGTGGTATTCCACTGTGATATCCCGGTAATAAAACTCAAGAACATTATCCCAGGTAGCCCCGCTTCCTATAATGCGGTTATAAGTGACCGTATCCGCAGCACTAAAGTCCCTGTCAAAAACAAATCTTTCGAAGTAATCCTTAAAGCTTGCTTCTATAGGCCTTGTTATGCCATCATAAACGCCCCAGGTATATTCTGTGGTATCCATTAGGGTGTTTTCAATGATTTCTGGCAAAAGCACTACCTGCTCCTCCCTTATTTCAGCGTAAGGAGAAAAGCGTACACCAATCTCGGGATGCGCTACCTCTGCCAAATTTTCGAAATCCCGGTTTTTTAGGTAAAGAATGGTTTCATCCGCTCTTTTCTGAATAATCTTCTCCGCTTCTTCAGAAGATAAAACAGGCTCGAACCATTTGCTTGTTCCGATCATTATGGGACCGTATGCGGTATGGATCTCTATTTTATATTCTTCTGCAGTACTATCTATTTCCACCTCTGGATCAGGAGTGCCGTAATCCTCGGTTGCGGAGGAATCAACCGGTGTTTCAATGGGTACCTCAACAGGGGCTTGCGGTGGGTCCTGATTCACTCTTTTTTCTGGCTGGCAATTCCAGGTAATCAGGGCAAGGCCTGCTATGCCTGAAAGGATGGGCAACCTGAAAGCATGCCTTCTAACGCATAACTTTGTATTTGTCATTTTAATTTTTGTTTATACTGACGATTAAGTGGTTTGCCACAGCAAACCTACTCAATGTCAGCATTTACGCTGGGAAGTGGCTTACTCTGATATCGCAAACCACTTCGTATTGCGTATAAGCAGCTGAGATGTCAGTTAAAGCGGGGGAATTAATCATCGTAAACTAAAAATCCAAGCTTTGGATTCTGACCAGTTACTGGTTGAGATTATAGTGGAAGATTACCCCGCCTTTCTGCGGGGCAAAACAACGAGGGCAGGAGTATGCCAGGTTCTTAAACTAAGTCATTTTCTGATGTATAGTCATTGGAAGATGCTCTCGAAAAGCCGGGTTGCCGCCCTTCCAGGGCTTCAATCTTTTCTGCAATCCGGAAGTTGTAGTTGCTGACCTTTGTCGGAATATGAAATAAATCGAAAAGCGCCCAAAGGCCAAATCCGCCAATAGTAATCCAATAAAGAATTTGCAGCCCCCATTTACCAAGGTAAGCGTAGTGGCAGCCAATCAGGAACCAACACAGGTATGCGGTTCCGGTAGATTTCATCTGGGACATCAAATAATACTTGCTCATGATGTATATTTTGGTGTTAAAAATGAGTAGTCGCGACCTGTAAACAGGTGCGTATGGCATCTAATTGGTTTTCTTTAGGTCGATGTAAACTGTTGGTTCATCTTTTTCACCCGTGAGGGCAAGCCGAACGTATTGGTAGTCCTGACTGTAAGTTTCAATTCGTGCGAAATCCAGATACGCTGCTTCGCCTTCGGGCCTGACCAGCATTTTCTGGTCACGGGTGATCTTATATTTAAAGTCTGCAGCCTTAGCGCCCGGCTTAGCTGAAAAAGCCCCTATAAGTTCGAATACACCCAAGTTGGTATAAATAGTCGCGGTATTGCCTGGATAAAAAGTAAACTCAATATTGGCTGTCTTGAGGGCCAGATTGGTTAATCCCTGTGCCAGCCATCCCATACCCGCCTCGCCAGATTCAGGCTTTGCCAGAACAATCTCTGCTTCGTAAATGCCTTCCAGCTTTTTGCTATTGAAACCTCCCAGGCTGCAATTACCGATGGTCAGTAATAAACAAAGCAGGAAAAAACCTGACAAAGGGGTTACTGTGCCGCGAAAGAATAATGGTCGTGTTCTCATCTGTTGAAATTTTTTAGATACCTATGGCTTTGGGGTTACTGATGCTTTACCATTTTCCTATCCCAAAGCGGAATGCTAATCCGAGCTCAGCAGCCAGTGAAAGCTGTTGGTAAGCCTGCCCAAAACGGCCGGTAGCGTTAAAGACCAGCTCAACAGGCCTGAACAACCGGGCAGCGCTGCCAATCGTAGCTACATGATAGTGATGCGAACCTGCAATATCGGTTTCAGTGCGGTGTTGTATGCCCTTGCCATAGCTAAGCCGCAGCCACTCCCGTATCAGGAAGCCTCCTTCCACTTCCGTAAATAAGTGAGGCGCTTCTCCGGTAGCGGCTGCCCAGCCCTGATGATCAGCAAGGCGGCTGAAAGCACCATCCTGATAACCGCCCAAACGGGCAAATACGCCCAATGCGCTCCCCCGGTCCCGGCTGTTGATATCAAAGCGGTAATTGATCGCCGCTGTAGCTACCCACCCTATATGCTGATCGTACTGCCCAATGTCCATACTATTCAATGGCCCCAGGTAATAATGAGCACCGCCGCCCAACCGTATACCGATCCGGCCAGGAAGGCCCGCATAGTAAGATTTCCGCCTTTCCTTCAGCAGCTGTTCTTTTTGTGCCAGCCGATAGGCTTCTTCCTCCACCGCCAGGCGTGCTCTGATGCGTTGGTTTTCCAGCCGTCCCAGCTCCACAGCTTTCTGCTTTTCCAGTATCCTTTTCTGGTAGGAGAAGTCGATTTTACGGAGTTCTCTCTGTTGCTCGGCATCGAGCTGATCCAGTTCCATGGCTTCCAGGATCTGCCGGCGCAGCTTTTCCTTTTCCAGCTCAATGCGTTCCCTGTCTTTCTGCTTCTCCAGCTCAATGCGCTCCTGTTCTTTTTGCTTTTCCATGGCAATCCGCTCCAGTTCCAGGTCTTTCTGGGCCGCCAGCTCTTCAGGGGTCAGCTCACGGACCCCCAGTAAAAGCTCAGAGTCCAGGATCAACGGCTTGGTGTGGTAAGGCACTCCGGCATCCTCCAGAAAAGCGATCAGCCCACGGGCGTTGGCTGCAAAATTCATATTCTGGATATCCCGGTCAAACAGGCTTTGGCGTTCAAACCTGGCTGTAACCACACCTACAACCTGACCGTTTTTGTCCAGTAAAGGCCCACCGCTGTTGCCGGGATTGACTGCCACGTCCGTTTGCAACCAAAAAGGCAGTGGGGGCACGTTGAGCTGCTCATTGGAGATAATGCCCCGGGTAATATTAAATTTCAGGCCCCGTGGATTACCAATGGCAGCCACGTCGGCACCCGTACCTGCAAGGCCTTTGTCGAATATTGGAAGGGGCTGTGCCTCCGCCTTAGAAAAAGACCGCAGCTTTAGCAGCGCAAGGTCTATGTCTTCATCGTAGACATATACCGTAAATCGGTAACGGTCTCCATCTGCAAACTCTGCAAAGTCTTTGCCTGACCGCTCTTCCACCACATGGTGGTTGGTTACAATCCAGCCCTCCTCATGAATCAGGAAACCGGAGCCCAGCCCCTCCCCCGATTCGATGTACACTACCCCACTTTTACAACGCTCCATAATCAGCTCGGAGTTGAAGGACTGTGCAATGACAACAACCTGGACCAGCATTGACAGGACAAAAAGTGTTAATTTATGATGTTTTTTCATCTGAAAATCGTTGATTCAATTATTAGATTTTATTAATGTAGGTTTTGTATAGACCATGGATTAAGATTTTTTGCCAGATCAAAGAACGCCCGGAACCTCGTAGCCTTAGCTACGAAGGTGAGGACGTGATGCAGAGCTGGCGAAAAAGACAATTCAGGGGCACACAAAATTTACTTTAATAAAATCTATTAAATCCCGGAGTTATTCCACGCCACTCAGAAAGCATTCAAACCGTTTGTTGAGTTGGCCATGTATCTGACTCAGCCGGTGGTCGGCCCGGAGCAGGGTCAATACTGCACCGGAGTCCTTCGATAGCCGGATGGAATGTTCGTAGGGTACTATTTCGTCTTCATACCCATGAATAATTTCCATATTTCCCGGATATCGAAGGGGCTCCGGAAGGTCGTACCCCGGTAAATAGGCAGCGGGGCACATCAAAAACATGGCAGCGGGCAGGTAGGTATGGGCTGCCATCAGGCTGACGTACCCGCCCATACTTGACCCCACAAAGATGACAGATGCCGCATCGTACTCCTCAAGGATTTCTTTTAGCAGCCCTACCCGGGCGGCGGCGTCTTTGCATTTCCTGTAATCAATGGACCGCACGGTGTGCCCCTTCCTGAGTGCTACCTCGGATAGCAACTGAATTTTGGTGCCATTTGGCCCGCTTTCCTTACCGTGTGAAAAAATTACTGTTTTCGTCATTGTAAATTATTTGCAGGGTTATCTGACCAGATAAAGAAAACCACTCCGTCGCGGAACGCCCTGTTCATCCGGCATACCATCCCAAAGGGTGTTGTTGTAGAAGCGTGCCCGGTGTACTTTCCATACAAAAACGCCAGCGGGCAAATCCTGCCCATTCAGGGTGCCATCCCAGAATTCGGTGGGCTGCCCTTCTTCATTGAGGGCGGTGCTCGACCATATCAGCTGCCCGGTCCGGGCGTAAATCGCTATTTCATACTCAGACAGCCCAATGCCTTTGGGTAAGAAAACCTGCTTCTCCAGGCTTGTCCCGGTAGCAGGCTCCAACACGTTGGGGACAAATAGACCGGACAGGGTATCGAGATCGATCAGGGCATAAGCCGTATCCGGGCAGCCCGCTTCATTGCGGACGATCTGCCGGACCTCCTTGTCAAAGCTCGACAGGTAGCGGTGCACTGGATTCTCCTGACTGGAAGTCGCTCCATCTCCAAAAGACCAATCGAAAGTTTCCGCATCCGGGCTGCTGTCGTTGAAGAACTGATAGGTACTTCCAAGCTCATTGTCAAGCTTGTCATAGGTAAATCCGGCCTGCGGGCTGCCCTGTACATTCACCACATTGGGCAACATCAGCGTATCCGCACAACCACTTCCATTGCCTACAATGAGCGTGATATCGTACTGTCC
Organism: uncultured Phaeodactylibacter sp.; assembly: GCA_913062745.1. Classification (GTDB taxonomy): domain Bacteria; phylum Bacteroidota; class Bacteroidia; order Chitinophagales; family Saprospiraceae; genus Phaeodactylibacter. The sequence goes on along the minus strand of CAJXXJ010000097.1, from coordinate 3,552 downwards.
GGTATCCCTGAAAATGTGAGCGCCGTCCCAACTGCTGTCCTGTGCAACATTCCCAAACTGCCAGAGGGCATAGTCTGCGTACTCAGACTGATTATCCATCCTAAGCCAGAAGGGCTCGCAGCCTGTCGTATCCATCGGGCTGAAATTGGCAAAAGGAATGCCGTACACTGTGTACGCCCGTTCAGCACTTTGTGTGCACAGAAACTCGTTCTGCGCGGTTAGTGAAATCGTGTAGGTCCCTGCTTCATTAAAGACAGTGCAGGGCGCATTCTCAACCGAAGTACTGCCATTATCAAAGGACCAGGAAAAGCCGGAAGCGTTTTCCGTATCGTTGAGAATACAAACTTCCTGAGGAATGCCGCAGGGCTCATCCGGAACCACTTCAAAGTCTATAACCGGCTCCGGGTACACATTGATAAATGAAAAAACGGTGTCATTGGAGCACCCAAATATATCGGTGGCTTCGAGCCGGATATCATAGAAACCGGGCTCCTGATAAACATGAGGTGGGGGGTTCTGCCCCACTGCTGAATTCCCGTCACCAAAGTACCATACGAAATACTCGGCATCGGTTGTTGTGTTGTCAACGCCGACCTGCAAGGGGGGACAACCGAAGGTAACATCCGGCATAAACGACGGATTAGGTAAAGGCTGTACTTCAACTTCCGCCTCAAAGGTATTCGGACAGCCGGTTATCGCAGCGTAGGCGGTCAGGGAAACCGTATACGTACCTGTGGAGGGATAGGCGTAGTAGGCATCGTAGGTGGTCGCGGTACTGCCATCTCCAAAATCCCAAAGCGTCCCGTTGACGTCCACGGAAGTGTTTTGGAAAAATGCCGAATCCTGCAGGCAAGCGTAGGGTGCCGTTTCGAAGGCAACCAATGGAGCAGGGAAAACCGTAATATTCCCAAAGGCGGAATCCCGGGCACAGCCGTTGTCCGCAACCAGCGTGACCGTATAATTGGTCGTCGTATCACCCGTAGCGACATAAGTATAAGTGGTATCGGTCTGATTGCTGGTATTGCCATCCCCAAAGTACCAGTTGTAGACCAGGGCGGAGTCGGGAGAAGTGGTATTCAGGAAATCCACTGCAAAAGGCTCACAGCCCTCATTGTCCGGTACACTGAAGAAAGCCCGTATCTGATTGGGCTTGACCAGCACCTGTTGTTCCAGCGTATCTGTGCCACACTCATTGAAGGCGTAGAGCCGGATGTTGTAGATCACATTGGTGGAATCCGGCGCGAGGAATACCTGATCGGGCGGTATGGAATCCGTATAGGACACCGCGAAACCATCCGTACTCGTTATTTCCCAGAGGAAAGATTCCGGCAACCCCTGTGTGTTATTATTGATGGCAATATCTAACGGGGAACAGCCGGCATACTGGCTCGCCTGAAAACTGGTTAGTGGCAGAGGCAGCACCAGCACGGAATCGGTCATTGCCGACTCTCCGCAGTGGTTCTCCGCCTGTAGTGTGATGAAATAGGTAGTGTCCTGCAGCCCTTGTTCGTAGGCAATAGTGCCGGGCTGTTCTTCTGTGGAAGATCCGCCGTTGCCAAAATCCCACTCGTAGGATACGAATTCAAAACCGATCGTATTATTGGTAAAAGTGATGGGCAGTACAGCACACCCCATCGTAGTATCCATCTCAAATTGCGTCACCGGAGGGCCGGAAACGTAAACGTCGGTGCTCGCGGAGTCTACACATCCAAATTCGGAAACCGCATCAAGCCGGAGGATATGCCAACCAGTGTCGGCGAAGGTGTGGATTGGTGTTTCCACCTCATACAACAAGCTGTCATTGATCGACCAGGCAAAGCCCACAGCGTTCTGACTCTGATGCAGCAGAGGCGTAGCTACGTCGACACATAGACTGTCAATGCTGGCTAAATCCGGTACTGGAAGCGGGCGGACACATACCGTGACCTCATCGCCCTGTATACAGTCAGTGCCTGGCAGCTGGAAGAAATACGTCAGGGTGTAGCAGCCTTCTGCTAAACTGCTTGGCGCAAAAAGCCCGGTGGAATCAATCACGCCCGGCCCGGTGTACCACCCTCCTGCCGGGCTTGCTCCGCTGAGCTGAAAAGTATCGAGTGATATACAGGCATCGAGCGGATCCCCTCCATCCACATAGCTCAGGTCTATGACCAGCACTTGCTTAAAAGTGGAAATCTCGCAGGCACCAATAGTGAAAATGTATTCCAGTGTCGTCACTCCTCCACCTGCAGCTTCCGGATCGAACACCCCATCTTGGGTCACAATTCCAGGTTGCCCAAGTGAATCCTGCCAGATGCCACCCGCGGGGCTTGGAGTGGGAAGATTGTACAGCCCGTCCGTAATGCAAATCGTATCTGTAGGCCCGAGGTCAATGACAGGAATGGTGTCAATTACAAATTCGTCAGAGACGACACTACTGCCGCAGCTGTTGTAGGCGTTCAGGGTATAGGTGTAGGTGCCCGCACCCGCGTAACTTACCCCAGCGGGGAATAAGTCGGTACTGTTCTCAGGTGTCCCTCCTGGGAATTCCCACAGCACACTGTCAATCCGGTATCCCTGATAATCCACCTCAGGAAGGAGCACTGCTGATTCACAGAAGTCCTCAGCAGGCGTCAGCAGCGGATCCGGAAGCGCAAGGATAGTGACCGTATCGCTCCAGGTGATTTCACCACAGATATCATTGAAGACCGTTTGAGTGACAACGTACAGTCCCGTATCCTGAAATACGAAGGATGGCTCAGCCACCATAGGGTCAAAGCTCACATTACCGGCGAATGGCCCGGCAACACTCCACTCAAAATTGAGCTGATCCCCGGAGCTGAAGTTCTCTACGTTTACGGTAAAAGGCAGATCACAGCTAAAGTTGCTACTCAGTTGGGCGTCCACCTCAATAGGCTGCAGCACTTGAAAGGACTGGGAAAAGGTGTTCGTCCCACAAAAGTTGTACACTTCCGCGGTAACGGTATAACTGCCAGCCCCATCATAATTGATAGCGCCAGGATATAAGTCGACCGATGTCTCCGGCTGTCCTCCCGGGAAGGTCCACCGGATAGAATCCAACCGTCCCGGATTACCAATCGTGACTGAACTGCTGTTGAGCTCAACGATCGTTTCTCCGCAGTCATCCGGGATAGCAGGAAAGGAGACCGTAGGCAATTCAAGCACCCACACCGTATCCGACCAGGACACAGGGTCACAAACCGGGTTTTCGACCAGTACATTTAAGACGAACACACCGGTGTCTGGGAAAGTAACTTCCGGTACGGGGCTTGTCTCATCATTAAATGTGACATTACCATTGCCTTCATAAGTCCAGGTGTAGGCAAGCTGGTCCCCGGTGGAATTGTTCTCTACCATCAGTGAACTACCCGCGCACAAGGTATCCGCAGGAATAGCGAGGTCTAGCATGGGCCCCTGCAGAATGGTAAATGGCTGTTCTACCGAATCTTCCCCGCAGGCGTTGAAGACCGACACGCTGACCGAGTAGTCCCCCGCTCCTTCCACCGTGATCGTGCCGGGATCAAAGTCGTTCGATGTCTCCCCTGGCATTGCTCC
>CAJXXJ010000096.1 GCA_913062745.1 uncultured Phaeodactylibacter sp. | reverse complement strand
CGTAGGGCTTATTGAGAAATAATTGATGGTTGTGCCGCTCTTCCGTTTGAAAGTTGAGCCCTTCCGGCGGCTGGTTTTGCTCATTAAGCCGGATATCGATCTTTTTAAAGTCTTCCGGTATGGCCTGCAGAAAGCGGGATACGCGCTTTTGCGAAAGCAGGTGAATAGAATAAATACCCAGCTCGCGCATGAGCGAAGGCTGATGCAGTTCACGCCGTTTGAAAGGCCCTTCTCTCCAGACCAGAGGAAAAACAGACTCGTAGTCTCCTTCCACCAGAGCTTCCCAGTCTTTAGCTATGTGGTCGAGATACCACATATATCCAAAGATATTCCCGTTCGTGGCATAGTGTACACAGCTGTTCCACTTCACCTTATCAATTTCTTCCCGCTTCAGATGCTTGATCTCCATACGTATATTTACAAAACTGTTTTATCCCTCTTCCTCATAGTTCGTACTACGCTCGGTAGTGCTTAACAGTGCGAACTATGAATAAAAATTTCCAATTCAACTTGATATTGACAGCACAGCTGCCTAATTTTGAGTTCATTTTCCAAACAAACCATTTTCGCTGCTGCTGCGTTTGTTACATGCAGCGAAGACGGACGCTTATTTACAGCGCATCTTTGCGCTCATTCCGGCATTAGACAACTGCACAATCAACACACCAACAACACTAACTGGTAGAAAGCTGTTTGGCGGTGCAAGGGGCACCAGGCCAACGGCGTTGTATTGCTAATGCCTAACTACCAAAGGCTGGTATAGTTTACCGGCTGCTAACCAATTTATACAAGGCGGAAAGATTACGAGTTCTACAGCATCGGATGAGCTATTTATTCCTTCATTCAAACTACTCGTAATCATGAGCACGTCAATTCAGTATCTGAGCGTACGCCCGGCACGCACGGCCCGGGAATTGCAAGACCTATTTCAACTCCGCTACGAAGGCTACCTCGACAGCCACTGCGCCAGCCTCGTGGAGGAGGCTCCGCACGGGTTTACTTTTGAAGCCTACGATTGGAATGCCCTGCACATGGGGCTTTTCCAGGAAGGCCACTACGGCAGCCGGCCGCTCGGTTACATGCGGTTGGTGCAGCCCGGCCCGGCGCCTCACCTCCATCTGCTGAACGAGCTTGCAGGCCAGTATGGCTATGCTCCGGATATCAAAGCACGCCCTCTGCCCCTGTTGGAAAGCTGTCCGCAACGGGCACCTATTCAGGCTCACCTTCATCAGCTACAGCAAGATGGCCTGCCCTATGTAGAGGCCAGCCGGTTTGTTTTCCGTTCTGATGCCCGCTCTTCCGGTTATACCCGCTTTATGCTTGACGCCACCCTGGGCAGCCTGCTGTTCCGCCACCACTACCAAGCCATTTTGCTTGCCTGCCACCCCCGGCATGCGGCTGCCTACTACCGCTACGGCTTCCGCCAAATTGTAGATGGCCGGCAGAATGACTACAACGGCCTGGCGGCCAGCATCCTCAGCCTGCAGGAAAAGGATATCCGGAAAACAGTTTGGGACCGCCTCGAGCGCATCCGGCCCAGTATGGAGCAATACGGCGGCGTAGCCTTCCACCCGGAGAGCAAACAGTATTCCGCACCCTTCTCAATGCTGGAACTCGCTGCATAGATCAATTTACATTTTCACCTTCACTTACCAATATCTCTACTCATGGAAAAAATTAAAAACACACTTCTATTCATTGCACTGGCTTATGCGCTGCCGCTGGCCTTTCGTATTGAGCTTCTCCTGCACTACAAGGTATTGTTGCTCATCGCTACCGCGGTTACCATTTTTCTTACCCAGCCCGGATTTGCAAAGGGCGAAGCTAAAACCCACCGTGCAGATGACCGCAACAGCGTTTTTGCCATCCTGTTGCTGTCTTTACTCGCCACTGCCCTTCCGGTAGCAGAGTGGGCTTACCTGCACCCGGAGCGCCACCACAACCACTGGCTGGCTATCGGGCTGCTCATCATTGCAGCGGGTACAGGCATACGCATCTGGGCGATACAGACCCTGGGCCGCTTCTTTACGGCAACAGTACAAATACAGGATGGGCACCAGCTGATCCAGGACGGCCCGTTCCGGCTCGTACGCCACCCCAGCTACCTGGGGGCCCTGCTCACCGCTGTTGGCAGTGCCGTACTCCTGGAATCCTGGTGGAGCCTGCCGGTAGCCGTTGCTCTGATGATGGCCGCTTACTACCTGCGCATAACTGCTGAAGAGCAGGCGCTGCTGCGCAATTTCGGGCCAGCTTACCGGGAATACCAGCGGAAGTCCCGGCGGCTGATACCCGGCATTTGGTAAACTTTGCTAATTTCAACGCGATTCTGACAAAGCGGCGGCAAACTTCCCGCCTCCGCTTTGTTTCGCTTTGTAAATTGAGCACCGACGATGACTACGGAATTACTTCAGCAACTGGAGCAGCAGCTGGAAGGCGAGCTGCATTACGATAAACTGATGCGCCACCTTTACGCTACAGATGCTTCGGTGTACCGGGAGCTGCCACTGGCGGTAGCCCTGCCGGCACATGCCGCCGATGTACAGCGCATCGTACAGTTTGCCTATGAGCACGGCACTCCGCTCATCCCGCGGGCAGCCGGTACTTCTCTGGCCGGGCAATGCGTGGGGGGTGGCATAGTGGTGGATGTCTCCAAACACATGAACCGCATCCTTGAGATCAATGCGGAGGAAGGCTGGGTGCGTGTACAGCCGGGGGTCATCCGGGATGAGCTGAACTATTACCTTCGGGAGTATGGCTTATTTTTTGGCCCGAATACCTCCACTGCCAACCGGGCGATGATCGGCGGCATGGTGGGCAACAACTCCTGCGGCACCACTTCTATCGTCTATGGCTCTACCCGCGATCACGTGCTGGAACTGAAAACTATACTCAGCGACGGCTCGGAAGCAACTTTTGGCGAAGTATCTGCCACTGCTTTTCAGCAAAAAATGGAGCAGGATAACCAGGAAGGGCAGCTCTATCGCTACACCTACGATAGCCTGCTGCCTCCCGAGCGTCAGCAGGCTATCCGCGAAGCATTCCCAAAGCCGGAGATCGACCGCCGCAATACCGGCTACGCTGTAGACCTGCTTTTGGAGCAACAGCCTTTTCAGCCGGAAGGATCGCCTTTCAACTTCTGCACGCTGCTGACCGGCTCGGAAGGCACCCTTGCGTTTACCACAGAGATCAAACTGCACGTCGACCCGCTGCCCAAACCCAAAGATGTGGTGCTCTGCGCGCATTTCAGCAGCATCCCTGAGTCACTCAAGGCGGTGCTGGTAGCTATGGAGCATCAACCGACAGCCTGTGAGCTGATGGACAAGATCATACTGGACCTCACGAAGAAGAATATTGAACAAAAAAAGAACCGCTTTTTCGTGGAAGGGGATCCGGAAGGTATTCTCATGGTGGAGTTTCGCGGCCATACCTTTGAGGAAGCCCGGGAACTGGCTAAAAACCTGGTGAGCGAACTACAACAGCAAGGGCTGGGCTACGCCTATCCCATTGTGGAAGCCCCTAAAACCAATCAGGTATGGACGCTTCGCAAGGCTGGCCTGGGGCTGCTGGCCAACATCCCCGGCGATGCCAAGCCGGTGGCCTGCATCGAAGACACCGCAGTGGCCATTGAAGACCTGCCGGCTTACATCGACGAGTTTGATGCGCTGATGGAACGCTTCGGGCAGCAATCCGTCTACTATGCCCACGCCGGTGCCGGAGAATTGCACCTGCGCCCTATCCTGGACTTGAAGAAAGCAGAAGGGCAGCAGCTCTTTCACGATATCACCGAAGAGGTAGCCAAACTGGTCAAAAAATACCGCGGCTCTCTGAGCGGGGAGCACGGTGATGGCCGCGTACGGGCGGAGTTTATCCCGCTGATGATCGGCGAAGACAATTACCGCTTTTTAAAGGAGCTCAAACTGCGCTGGGACCCCAGGGGCATTTTCAATCCTGGTAAAATTGTGGACGCTCCTCCCATGCAGAGCAGCTTCCGCTACGAGGCTGATCAGGAGACGCCGCAGTTCGATACGGTGTACGACTTTTCCGATGCCGGCGGCATACTGCGGGCGGCCGAGCGCTGCAACGGTTCGGGCGATTGCCGGAAGCTCAATTTTTCCGGCGGCACGATGTGCCCCAGCTACCGGGCAACGCGCGATGAAAAAGACACGACCCGCGGCCGGGCTAATGTGCTGCGCGAATTCCTGACGATGAACGTCAAAGAAAACCCTTTCAACCACCCGGAGATAGCCGAAGCGATGGACCTTTGCCTGGCGTGCAAAGGCTGCACTGCCGAGTGCCCCTCCAATGTGGATATGACGACGCTGAAGTCCGAATTTCTGCACCAATACTACAAAGCCAACGGCACTCCGCTGCGCGCCCGGGCTTTTGCCAATATCGGCACCATCAACAGCCTGGCCATCCGGCTGCCGGCCCTGAGTAACTTTGCATTGACCAACCCGGTGCTCAGCGGCATTGCCAAACGGGTGCTGGGCGTGGCACCTCAGCGCAGCCTGCCTACTGTGCATAATACTTCTTTACAAGCCTGGATGAAGCGGAACCTGAAGCGGCTTTCGCCGAATGGTCAACGCAAGGGCAGCCTGTGGTTTTTCTGTGATGAATTTACCAACTACAACGATGCGGCTATTGGCATCAAGGCAGTGGAACTGCTGAGCCGGCTGGGCTACGAGGTGAAGTTTGCGCCCCACGCCGAGAGCGGCAGAGCGCACATGTCTAAAGGCCTGCTGCCCGCCGCTGAACGCATGGCCCGGCAGAATATCCGCACCTTCATGGATAAGGTCAGCGCAGATGAACCACTCGTGGGTGTGGAGCCTTCCGCCATCCTTGGCTTCCGGGATGAGTACCCCAAGCTGGCGGGGCCTGAGCTGAAAGAGGCAGCGCTACAGCTGGGCGAACACGCACTGATGGTGGAGGAATTCCTGATGCGCGAGGTAGAGGCTGGCCGGCTGCACTCTACTGAATTCACAACGGAAGAGCGGCAAGTGCTGCTGCATGGGCACTGCCACCAAAAAGCGCTTTCGGGCATAGAGCCCTCTGCCTTTGTCCTCAACCTTCCGGTCAATTACAGCGTAGAGGTCATCCCCTCGGGTTGCTGCGGCATGGCGGGCTCCTTCGGGTACGAAAAGGAACACTTTGAGCTGAGCATGACCGTGGGTGAGCAGGTGTTGTTCCCGGCAGTCCGGCAGGCAGCGGAGCAGCAGATTATAGCTGCCCCTGGCACGAGCTGCCGCCACCAAATCAAGGATGGGACGAAGCGGCAGGCTTTGCACCCGGTGGAGGTATTGTGGGAGGCGTTGTTGTCCAAATAAATTATGGACTTGGGTTTATATTTTTAATCCTTCAGAAGCAAAAATGACTATATTGCAATGCCAACTTTAAATCAAAATTTGTGAAGATTGAAGTATTGTCATTTAGGTCGAATGCAAAAAGGAATTACCAACACGTTTTTTCAATAAAATTAAACATAATGAAACCCACTATTAACTCTTTGTTTCTTTCAACATGTTTTATGCTCTCGATGGCTACAACAATTCACTCTCAGTCCCTTTCTTTTGGCATACGGACTGGCATTAACTCAGCAACTGTCAACGTTGAGGATGAGAGCGGGTTAAACGTAGAACCAGAAAGCCGTACTGGGCTTGATATTGGTTTAATGTTAGAAATTGGTCTTACAGAAGACTTCAGCATACAGCCTGAAATTCACTATATGCAGAAAGGCTTTGAACAGGTATTTGAAATTTTAGGTGATGAGTTTGAATCTGAACTTAGTTTAAATTACCTAGAAATCCCCATCCTCGCTAAATATTCCTTTGGGAGTGAAACCGTACGTGGGTTCGTCAATGCAGGCCCATCCCTTGGGTATGCTTTGAGCGGTAAAACGATAGAATCGTTTAATGGTGATAAGGAAGAAACAGACTTGGATTTCGAAGAGGAGGAATTTAGCCGACTGGATTTTAGCTTTGCCTTGGGTGGTGGGATTGGGTTCAAAACTGGACCTGCTACTATTTTCGTTGATGTTCGATATCTATTAGGTCTATCCAATCTTGATGACTCAGAGAACGACACTACAGTGCGTAACCGTGGTCTTGGGTTCGCAGTGGGTGCCATGTTCCCTCTTGGAGAATAAGTTCTAGTCTTAGATCATGGTGATTTTTAAGAATCACCATGATCACCCTTTCCGTAAAAAAAATTCGGCTTCTCCTCCCGCGGGTCATAAGGGCAGTGAAAAATATGCGTTGTAGCCGGCGACATGGGCGGAATGAGCCACGACCACTCCCCTTTCACTTCCCGTTTATGGCTGCACTCTATGCGTTCAAAGTGTTGATGCTGCTCGGCTGCGCTGTGATGGTCTACTATCTTGACGCCGTGTTTTTTGTAGGAATGCAAAACCGCAGCATTTAGCTCAAGCAAAGCGCGGTCTTTCCATAGCGTATCGTTGTGAGCAGTATCGAGGCCGAGCGCTTCCGCTACCGCCGGCAATTGGTTATACCGATCCCGGTCCGCCAAATTGCGCGCACCGATCTCGGTGCCCATGTACCAGCCATTGAATGGAGCTGCCGGGAAGGATATACCGCCTATCTCCAGCCGCATATCTGAGATGACGGGCAGGGCATACCACTGCAGCCCCAGTGCGCCAATAGAAGGCTCGGTGGGGTGCTCGATCGGCACCTGCAGGACCAGGCTTTCCGGCCAATCCATCCAGACCGGGCATTTACCGGCTTCTTGTACGACTAAGGGCAGTATATCAAAGGCAGTACCGGCTCCCTTCCAGCCCAGCTGCAGGCACAGGTGGGTAAAGTCTACGCTGTCGGGGTCACCGGTCACGCTGCCGTCTGCATTTTTGTAGCCGGCATAGCGGATCAGCTGATGGTTGAGGATACGGAGTGGGGCTTCACCGTGGCGCTCTTCCGGAAAGATGGTAATGGCAGAGCGGATATTGCCGCTGTTGGTCGCGAAAGACAAATGATCGCAAAGGGCGTGGAAGGCTTCTTGTGCCGACACCACAGCGCGCATATCGAACACGTGCAGGCTTTTCCAGTACAGCCGCCCGATGCAGCGCACCGAATTCCGCCAGGCTACCCGGGCCCCGAAGGATAATTCTTCATATGTAAGCTCATAATGGCCGGTGGATTCCAGCTCTGCTTCCACTTGAGAAAGGCGGCGCTGCAGTTCGCTGGGTTTGCGATCCGTTTCGGCGTAAGCTTGCTGAAGAAAACGCTTTGCCTCTGCCAGAGATACCGTGTGTGGTGAAGGTGCTGTTGCTGCCATGTGCCCTATTTGCTGATTTTGTACCAAGAATAAGCACGCTCCGCGCACAAAAGTTTATTTTCGACCTTCAGACAATTGTCGAAAAAACCAAATTTAACCATGAATCAGCAACCGCTAATCGAATGCGTGCCCAACTTCAGCGAGGGCCGCGACCCTGCCATTCTGAAACAAATTACAGACGAGATAGAGGCTGTGGAAGGCGTCAAGCTTCTTGACGTGGACCCGGGCAAAGCTACCAACCGTACAGTAGTCACTTTCGTTGGCGCGCCTGCCCCGGTGATTGAGGCGGCCTTTCTGGCCATCAAAAAAGCGAGCGAACTTATAGACATGAGCAAGCACGAGGGTGAGCATCCGCGCATGGGCGCTACGGACGTGTGCCCGCTCGTCCCCATTTCCAACATCAGCATGGAAGAGACGGCGGAGTGGGCCCGCAAGCTCGGAAAGCGCGTAGGCGATGAGCTGGGCATCCCGGTGTACCTGTACGAGAATGCTGCCAGCAAGGAAGAGTGGCGCAACCTGGCGACGATCCGCTCCGGCGAATATGAGGCGCTGCCGGATAAACTCGGCAAGCCGGAGTGGAAACCCGATTTTGGTCCGAATGCCTTCAATGCTAAGGCTGGCGCAACTGCCATCGGTGCGAGAGACTTTCTCATTGCTTACAATATCAACCTGAATACCACCTCCACCCGCCGGGCGAATTCCGTAGCATTTGACGTGCGCGAAAAAGGCCGCCTGAAGCGCGAAGGGGGGAAGGTATCCGGAGCAGTGGTCAAAGATGAGAATGGCAACCCGGTACGCGAGCCGGGCAGCTGTAAGGCGGTCAAGGGCATTGGCTGGTACATTGAGGAGTACGGTATTGCCCAGATTTCCATGAACCTGACGGATATCCGGCAGACGCCGCTGCACATTGCTTTTGAGGAGTGCCGCAAGAGCGCTAACCGCCGCGGGCTGCGCGTCACCGGCTCTGAACTGGTGGGGCTGGTGCCGCTGCAGGTAATGCTGGATGCCGGCCGCTACTTCCTGAAGCAGCAGCGCCGCTCGGTAGGCGTAGCCGAGGAGGAGATCATCAAAATCGCAGTCAAATCGCTGGGCCTGGATGAGCTGGCCCCGTTTGATGCGAAGAAAAAGATTATTGAGTACCAACTGGCGGAGGATCAGTCTACGCCGCTGCTGGACATGACGCTGAAGACCTTCGCTAATGAGACGGCTTCGGATAGCGTAGCCCCGGGGGGCGGTTCGGTATCGGCCTATGTGGGAGCGCTGGGTGCCTCTTTGGCAACGATGGTGGCCAACCTGTCTTCTCACCGCCGGGTATGGGATGAACGCTGGGAAGAGTTTTCTGTCTGGGCAGAAAAGGGGCAACGGATCAAAGACGGCCTGCTGGAGCTTGTAGACGAGGACACGCGCTCCTTCAACGCGATCATTGATGCTGTGCGTTTGCCGAAAGGCACCGAAGAGGAGAAAGCGGCCCGCCATGCAGCGATGCAGGAGGCGACCAAATACGCTACGGAGGTCCCCTTCCGTACGATGAAGCTGGCGCTCGACAGCTTCGAAATTTGTAAAGCTATGGCAGAGAAAGGCAACCCCAATTCTGCCAGCGACGCCGGCGTGGGTGCGCTGTGTGCACGGGCGGCAGTACGGGGCGCTTATTTGAATGTACGGACCAATGCAGCAGACATTGAGGATAAAGGATGGGTGAAGGATAAACTGGCGGCTGCAGAGCAGATGCATCAGCAGGCCGAGGCACTGGAACAAGAGGTGCTGGCGCTGGTGGAGCAGCGTATGTAAGCCGCTCGCGCATCAAAAAAGAAGCCCGGAAGCACTGCGTTGTGCTTCCGGGCTTTCTTTTTGCCGTAAGGCGCGGTATACGCTACCGTGCGTAAGCGATGGCCCGCTTTTCGCGGATGACCGTCACCTTGATCTGGCCCGGGTACTGCATTTCGTCCTGTATCTTTTGGGAAATGCGGAAGGACAGATCGTCAGCGTGCTTGTCGCTGACCTTTTCCGACTCGACGATCACGCGCAGCTCGCGGCCGGCCTGCATAGCGTAGGCTTTCTGAACGCCCTCGTGCTCCATGGCCAGCTCTTCAAGTTCGCCGATGCGCTTGAGGTAGCTCTCCAGTATCTCGCGGCGGGCTCCCGGACGAGCGCCGGAAATGGCATCGCAAGCCTGAATAATGGGCGAAATGATGTTATTCATCTCGATTTCATCGTGGTGAGCGCCGACGGCGTTGATGACCGCTGGGTGTTCCTGGTGTTTCTCACACATCTTCATCCCCAGCAGGGCGTGAGAGAGTTCGCTTTCTTCTTCG
>CAJXXJ010000095.1 GCA_913062745.1 uncultured Phaeodactylibacter sp. | reverse complement strand
CGGCGACGATCACCTCGCCGTAATCCTCCCAGGCCCGGCGCGCGACGGCGCCGGGAGCGCAGCGACGCGCCGCTGCCCAGGTCATAGGTGCCGGCGATGTAGGTGTCGTCACCGGAGTCAGCCAGACCGGCGTAGACTACCAGGCCATTGCCCACGTCGTAGGAACCTTCGAGGGCCCAGACTTCGACACCGATTTCCGACTCCCAAGAGGCGCTCACGGTGACCGGGCCATCGGCGTAGTCAGCAGAGAAGCCATAGGAATCGTCGCTGTTGGCGTTCGAGGTGTAGAAGGCACCCAGAGTGACGGGGCCGACCGGGTAGGCAACGCTTGCACCGATCGACGAGTCGCCCGACGTGTTCGAATTCAGGTAGGTCAGCATGACATCAGCGCCACCGAAGGTGGTGGAACCGGACAGACCGAAGGTTTCGCCGTCATTCGCAGTGTTGTCGGAGTCTTGGTAGGCGGCGATGATGTTGAAGTTGCCCAGCCCCTGTAGCGTACGCTCAGCCCCCGGCTGGTCAAACCCGATACCGTAGTCGAAGCCAAGAGTACCGAACATCGGCAGGAATACCCGCAGGCCCATACCCGCCGAACGGCGCAGGTCAAATGGGTTGAAATCCTGGCTGGAGCGCCAGGCATTGCCACCCTGCGCAAAGGCAAGCACATAAATGGTGGAACTCGGGTTGAGCGATACCGGATAGCGTAGCTCCACGGTAAATTTGCTGAATACCGGAGTCGGGACCGTTCTGTTGGAGCCGGGGTTGTCCGGGTCCAGGTTAGCCGGCAAATCCTGTATTTCGTAGCCCCGCAGAGAGATGATATCCACACCGATAAAGCCGAACTGCTGGTTCTGAATACCGTCTCCACCCAGCTGGAAGCGTTCGAAAGGCGAGACGCCCAGCTCGCGGTTGTAAGTGCCCAGGATACCGACCTTAGCCTGTGCTTTAAAGACCAGGTTGCCCACAATAGGCGTATACCAGTCGGCATCGAAGCGCCATTTGTGGTATTCTACAAACCGGAAGCGTTCTGCTGTAGTCTCTTCGTCAATATTGCGCCCCTGATCAAGCAGAGAGTAAGGGGGCGTCAATTGTACCGAAAGCGAAATGCGGGAACCATCTTTGGGGAAAATCGGATCGCTCACCGTAGACCGCACCAAGGTCTGCGTAATGCTGAAGTTGTTGAAATTACCATTAGACAAAAGCGTGCCATCATCCGTCCTAAAGCTTTGGAAGCCACCGCCAATCCAATCCGTCAGCGTGATATTTTGCAGGTTCAGAGCCGTAGTAGTGATGAAGTTATCATCTGGCCAACGCAGGCGGGTGCCAATTTGCACGCTGGCCTGACGAATACGCATGCTGCTCGGGTCACCACCCCGGAAGCCGCGGTTGAAAATATTGTAGAAGCCCGAGACTGTAAGAGAATTAGGCTTTTTGCCGCCCAGCCAGGGCTCCGTGAAGGAGGCGTTGTAAGACTGGAAAAACTCACCGTTGGTCTGTGCCCGCAGCGACAGGCGCTGCCCGTCTCCCTGAGGGAGAGGCGACCAGGCTTCCCGGTTAAAGATATTCCGCAGGGAGAAGTTGTTGAAAGAAACCCCCAGCGTACCGATGATGCCCTGCAGGCCACCCCAGCCTGCCGATAGCTCCAGCTGATCGGAGGGCCGTTCCTCCACCGTGTATTCAATATCCACCGTACCCCGCTGTGGGTTAACCGGAGTGTTGATATTCAGCGTTTCCGGGTTAAAGTAGTTCAGGTTGGTAATCTGCCGCTGAGAGCGGATGATATCCGAGCGGCTGAATTTCTCGCCCGGCTTGGTGCGCAGTTCGCGGCGGATGACATGCTCGTGGGTCCGGTCGTTGCCTTTGATCACCACCTTGTCAATAGTCGCCTGCGGGCCTTCAAAAATCCGGATTTCCAGGTCGATAGAGTCTTCGTCCACCGCCACCTCAATAGGGTCTACGGAGAAGAAGAGGTACCCATTATCCATGTACAGGGTGCTGATATCCCGGCCGTCCTGACTAAAGCTAAGGCGGGTTTGCAGCAGCTCCTGATTGTAGACGTCGCCTTTCTCGATGCTGAGCACGTTGCTCAGCGTTTCCTCATCGTATATAGAATTGCCTTTCCACTTGATATCGCGGAAGTAATAGCGGTCGCCTTCGTTCAGGTTGATATTGATGTGCAGCATGCCGTCCTCGTCCCGCCACAGGCTGTCGCTGATTACCCGCGCATCGCGGAAGCCCAGATTGTTGTAGTAGGCAATCATCAGGTCCTTATCCGCATCGTAGTCGTCCCGGATAAACTTGGAGGAAGAGAACAGCCGTTTCTTCTCTTTGGTATTTTCAAACTGCTTGAGGAGCTTACGCTCTTTCACATTCTCATTGCCGATAATGGTGATATCCTTGATCTTCACCCGGTCCTTGCGGTCAACGTTGAAGACCAGGCGTACGGCATTTTTGCGCAGCGTATCCGGTATTTCCTCCACCCTTACTTCAGCATCGAGGTAGCCTTTGCCGATGTAGTAGTCTTCTATGGCTTCGCGGGCGTTCACCTTGACGTTTTCGGTAACGATACCCCCTTTAAGCAGGAATTTGTCCACCGCATCGTTCAGGTCATCGTGTACTGATTTTTTTGCACCCCGGTAGGAGTGGCGGGTAAGGCGTGGGCGTTCTTCCACCTGAATTTCCAGGAAGACGATATCGCCGATGGTTTTTTCCTTGAGCACCTGCACATCGGTAAAGAGGCGCAGTTTCCACAGAGCCTTAATTGCATTTTGGATGTCCGGCCCCGGTATGCGGATTTTGTCGCCCACTTTAAAACCAGCGATGCTGATAATGGCATTATCATCGCTGAATTCAGCGCCGGTCACTTTTACGCCGCCGATCTCAAACTCCAGCGGCTCGCCGTATTCCAGCAGCGGTACGGTATCCTGGGTAATACCCTGCGCGCTGAGCTGCGAGGGCAGGAGAGACAACAGGGCAACTGCTGCCAGCAGGCAGGCGGCCGGCAGGGAGGCAGGCCATTGAAATGCTTTTGCTATGAGTACTTTCATGCTAATAATCAGTCTTTCTGCACAGCCATACCTGCCCGTTTGCGAGCAGCAGAGCAGGCAGTGCTCATGTCTTAATGCAGTACCCTCCGCGTACGGAGGCGAAATTTGTGGCCGGAAGTCGTCTTTACAACGGCCGGGAGCCGCAAAACGCGGCGGTTATTCTATCGGTGCGCAAAAATAAGCGTTGCAAACAGCATAACCATAGAATAAGGTAGCGGATTCTCATCTTATCCGACAAATAGACGCTTACTGAGGGCCAGAGGGTTGTACGGGGCAGGCAAATTCAGGAAACGAGCTGCTCGCTGATTTTCCCGAAGCGCCGTTCGCGGTTCTGATAATCGATAATGGCTTCGTAGAGATGCGCTTTTCTGAACTCGGGCCAGAATACCGGCGTGAAGTACAATTCGGCGTAAGCCAGCTGCCACAGCAGGAAGTTGCTGATGCGGGCCTCGCCGCTCGTCCGGATGAGCAGCTCCGGGTCCGGCATATCTTTGGTGCTCAGTTGCCCGGCCAGTGCTTCCTGATCAATATCCTCCGGAGCAAGCCGGCCGGCTGCCACCTCCTCGCCCAGTTTTTGCGCGGCTTGCGCCAAATCCCATTTTCCACTGTAATTCAGGGCCAGGACCAGCGTCATGCGCTCGTTGTCTTTGGTGTTCTCAATGCCGTCCAGCAGGGCTTTGCGGGTGCGGTCCGGCAGTTTGGATAAGTCGCCGATGGCCTTTAGCCGGATGTTGTTCTTGTTGAGGGTGTCGAGCTCTTTGACCAGCGTGTCTACCAGCAGCCGCATCAGCGCGCTGACTTCCATTTTTGGCCGGCTCCAGTTTTCGGTGGAAAAAGCATAGAGCGTAAGGTAAGAGACGCCCAGCTCGGCTGCCGCTTCTGTAGTCTCCCGAACGGCAGTAACTCCATTGCGGTGCCCGAACACGCGGGGCTTCCCGTGCTCTTTAGCCCAGCGGCCATTGCCGTCCATGATGATAGCAATGTGCTCCGGGAGCTTCTTCGTGTTGATCTGTGATTTCAAGTCTTTCTTTTCCACAACGTACAATTATCCTGCCTTGGCCGGGGCTAAACTATTCTGATAACCAATTGTTTCCCGTGGGTCTTTAAACCCCTCACAGTGACTGTAAAGTTTACAAAAGTACGAAAAGGTATGCACTTTCTTCTTCCTGTGAACGGGTAGATGATTTTTAAATTGTGAGTACCGCTTTCCCGTTTGGCCGGGCTTGCTTACCTTGCCGATTGATTTTTTTAGCTTCAGCAAATCGTCCTACACCTCTATGATTACCAAAGCGATAGAAACGACCTTCGAGGAATTTACCTACAAGCGCCCGGATTTTGAGGCTTTCGCCAAAGAATTCCAAACAGCGCTTGACGCCTTTGAGCACGCCCACAACGCGCAGGAACAATCGCAGGTCATGCGCCACATCAATGATATGCGGTCGGAGTTTACCTCCATGTACAATATCTGCCTCATCCGCCACACCATGGATACCCGGGATGAGTTTTACGAAAAAGAAAACGAGTACTACGATCAGCAGATGCCGGCCTATCAGGGCCTGGTGACCAAATTCTACGACGCCTTGCTGAAAGCCCGCTACCGCTCCGAGCTGGAGCAGGAATGGGGCCCGCAGCTGTTCCGCCTGGCGGAGATGAGCATGCGCACCTTCGACGACAGCGTGGTAGAGCTGCTGCAGGAAGAGAATAAACTGAGCAGTCAGTACACCAAAATCAAAGCGGCCGCCAAAATTGACTTCCGCGGCGAAGAGCATAACCTGTCTTCCATCTACAAGTACGAGATTGACCACGACCGGGCTACCCGCCGGGAAGCGGCTGCCGCCAAATGGCAATTCTTCGAAGAGAAAGCCACCGAAATCGAGCAGGTATTTGACCAATTGGTAAAGGTGCGGCACCGCATCGCCAAAGCGCTGGGCTACGACAATTTCATCGGGCTGGCCTACGACCGTATGCAGCGCTCCGATTACGACGCGCAGATGGTAGCCCGCTTCCGGGAGCAGGTTAAAGAACACATCGTCCCTATTGTACAGGAGCTATACCAGCGGCAGGCCAACCGGCTGAAGCTGGATACGCTGAAGTACTACGATGAAGACCTGCGCTTCCCGCAGGGCAACCCACAGCCACAAGGCGAGCCGAAGTGGATCGTGGCGCAGGCCGAGCGCATGTATCAGGAGCTGTCGCCGGAAACAGGCCAGTTTTTCCGCTTCATGCAGCAGACCGGCCTGATGGACCTCGAGACACGCCCGGGCAAAGCGACCGGCGGCTACTGCACATTCATCGATCAGTACAAAGCGCCTTTTATATTTTCCAATTTCAACGGCACGAGTGCTGATATCGATGTGCTGACCCACGAGGCGGGGCACGCCTTTCAGGTGTACAGCAGCCGCGACAAGGGCATGGGCGAGTACGTCTGGCCGACCACCGAAGCCTGTGAAATCCATTCCATGAGCATGGAGTTCTTTACCTGGCCGTGGATGCAGCTCTTTTTCAAGGAAGAGGCGGGCCGGCATAAGTTTGCCCACTTATCCTCTGCGCTGTCCTTCCTGCCTTACGGCGTCTCTGTGGACGAATTCCAGCACTTTGTATATGAAAACCCGGAGGTTAGCCCGGCGGAGCGCAACGCCGCCTGGCGCCGCATCGAGGAAAAGTATCTGCCGCAGCGCGATTACGACGGGTATAAGCTGCTCGAGGAAGGGCGCTTTTGGCAAAAGCAGAGCCATATCTTCAATGTGCCGTTCTACTACATCGACTACGCACTGGCCCAAATCTGTGCCTTCCAGTTCTGGAAAAAGGATCAGGAGGATCACGAAGCGGCCTGGTCAGACTATCTGCGCCTGTGTCAGGCGGGAGGCAGCCGCTCGTTCCTCGAGCTGGTAGAGATGGCCGGGCTGCAGTCGCCATTTGAAGAAGGCAGCTTCGTCGCTACTGTGGGCGTTATCCGCGACTGGCTGGCAGAGGCCGAAGTGTAGAGGAAAAAGAAATTTTGAGTGAGCGTATGCCTCTAATTACCGCCGCGACTGTCTTCGGAAGGGGTCGGCGGCAAGCTGCGCAGGCTGTCCTGCGGGCTGATGCTGCTGGTATCCTGAGGCATAGCCGTAGGGGCAAGGGGAGGCTGTAGCTTAGTGGCGGCTTCCCGTTGCAGCGTCCGCAGGTCTACAGCGACCTCCAGGTCCCAGTTAGAGCGCAGCTGTTCCATCGTGTAGGTATAGTAAGGCTCCGGCTGCCGGCCTGTATCGTAGTCGCCGGGATCCCATTCGCCATTGCCGTTCCAGTCTTCGATCAGGATAAGCTCGTAGCTGCCCGGTGCGAGTAGGGGCAGCTCTGCCCGGAAGCTCGTTTGCCGTTTTACTTCGTAGGATTCCACCTCCTGCTCGCCCTCCATAAGCCGGATGACGTAGGCAGAATCCGCCGAAAGGCTGTCTACGGTGAGGAAGAGGTTGCCAAATGACTTCTTTAGAGCTGCCCGGAAGTCTACCTGCAGGGTGTCATTTTCCAGGCCATAGATGTCACGCACCGCGCCGGGCAGCGCTTCCATTTTATAAATTTTCCCTTCCGGCCAGCGGTAGCGGACCAGCAAACGGCGTTGTGCTTCGCTGCTGTCAATAGCAAACTGTACCGGCACCGGCTGCTCCAGCGTGTCCTGATACACCCGCAGCAGCGCTGTATCTATGGCTGCCAGGGGATGGTTAAAGAGCAGTTGCAGGTCGGTTTCGACCGGCTTGACCTCCCGGGGTGCAGCGCTGATTGTCAGTTCTGTGTTTTCCACGAAAGCAGCCCGGTCACTGGGGCGTACCTTTACCGTATCCTGAAGCAAAGTATCTTTCTGCAGGTAGATTTCCCATTCCCGCTCGGCAGTCAGGTCGTACCAAACCCGGGTGGTATCCGGCTCCGGATTGAAAATTACCCGGCGCTGCCCCACATCCTGATAGTCGAACCCGACTTCTTCCGGATATTTGCTGAAAATCAGCCTGACCTGCCCGAACTGACGGTCGTTGCTGCCCAGCAAGCGGATAGGCTGCTCCTCGGTGAACAGCTTGACGGTAAACGTGGGCTCCTGGCCTTCAGCTACTACAATCAGGCTGTCAGTAAAGCCAATGGCCTCCTGCGCCTGATCGAACAGATAATTCAGGTTGTTGTCGAGCAGGGCAAACCCTTTGAAAGTGCCTGCTTTTACATTCTCAATGGTGAACAGGCCACGATCATTCGTGCGGGCAAAGTAGAAGGGGCGCTCGGTGCGGACCACGGAATCGGCAGTGTTTTCGTACAGCATAAAGACAGCACCTTCTACCGGCTCGTAGGTACGGGCATCCACGATTTTGCCGCGCACAGACAGGGAGTCGATATACGGGCCGGTGGAAAAGACAAAGCGGAGCTGATCCGCCGGGTTGCCTTCCGTAAAGTCCTGTATGGCTTCTCCGAAGTTGATGGTGTAGGTAGCGCTGTCGCGCAATTCCTCCCGCTCGTCAAATTCAAAGATGACGGAGCGCTTTTTGATGTAAATTTCGTACGGATAGCGCAGGGGAGGGGAGACGATAATCTGATTGAAGGGGTCGCGGATTTCCACCCATTCGTCAAAGGCAATCTCGATGGGCTTTTTGGTGTAGTTGGTCTGAAAGTTTTGGGAAGACTTTTCCTGCACCACCTGAGGGGGGCGCTCATCTTTCGGCCCGCCATCCGGTGGGAGGGGGTTGGCACAACGGAATAACAGTGACGACAGCGCAATGAGCGCCAGACTTATAACCAGCCAATGCTGCTTCATAAAGGATAGTGCGTTTTCCTGCGGCTTATCGATCTTCTTCTACGCGTTCAACGTCGCGGATCGCATAGATCAGCCGGTTGATGTCATCGGCATTCAGCTCCAAGGTGCCGCGCAGGGTGATGGGCTCTGCCGTGTACTCAATCTCTTCTGAGGCATAAACTTCCATAACCGTTTCCGGCCCGGCGCCTCCGCAGAAAAAGCACATATTATAAGGATAGGCGGAGAAGATAAACTCTTTGTGGCTTTTATAGCCCTCCACCGGGATGATGTAGCCGCGCACGGTCACTTCCTGCCCCTCGAGCTCCTGCACCGCTTCGCTGAAGACCGGTACATCTACTTTGAAGCCCATCATTTCGTTGTACTCCTTTTTAAAGGTAATTTTAGAAAGGGTCTTCCAGGTTTTGTCCTGCGCCTGCAGCGGCTGTGTGGCGGCAAGGGTGAACAAGGCGGTTATAGCGATGAGGAAATTTCTCATGATGATTGCTTGGATAATCTTTTTGGCCCAAAACGGGCTGTAAAGGTAACGCTTCAGCCCGGGAATTGTGTTTTAAGAGAAAGTTAATCCCCTGCACTCATGATCTGCTGCAGCTCTTCTTCGCTGACGTTGAGCAGCCCGTTCTTCGTCAGGCGGGGTGTCAGCGCTTTCCAGTTGGGGCCCTTACGGAAAATGCGCCCAAACAGCGGCAGAGCTTCCTGCAGTTCGCCGTTGTTGGCCAGCGCGACCGCGTGCCAGTACTGCATCTCCAGATTGTCCGGGAACAGTTCCTCCGCAGCACCGTAAGCAGCTTTTGCTTTCTCCATATCGCCTTCCTCCACGGCCAGGTCGCCTTCGTTCATAAAGGTGTAAGCCTGATGTACGGTCAGCAGGCGGCGCAGCTCCTTCAGCGGCTCCGGGTGGTCATCCACGCGCAGGTCAGCCAGCCGGCCTTCCCAGGGGTTGTCCACCCGCTCCGGCCCGACGACCAGCAGGGCGGCCGACTGCTTACCGCGGATGTCGCCGCCTTCCGCCTGAGCGGCTTCCATCGCTAAAAGCAGGCGCTCCGCCAACGGTTGCCCGGCGGAGTTTTCAAAGGCCTTCGCCATAGCGGGCCATACGCTTTCGTTATCCATCAGGTTGGCCTGCACAGCGTAGCCTTCGCCAATGTGGTGCCCGGCCGCTTCAATACAGGACGCACCGGTAAAAGCGTGCGCTCTTCCCTGTGCATCGAGCATGCCAATCTGCCGGTACTGTTGCCCCGGGTCTTTAGCAGTTAGCATTTCGATAGCCTGCTTCGGGCTGAAGCCCATGCCCATGAGCTGCAAGCCTTCCGGCCCGTAGGCGGGGTTGACAAAAGACTGCGTAGCGACTACGCCCACGCCCGGCTCCCCCCATATGACGAGCGTGCCGGTCGCAAACCAGTGCGACTGTACCGCCACACCCATCTCGCCGGTCTCTTCATCGATGGCAACGATGGAATAGGTGTGGGCGAGCGGCTCTTTGCCGTAGGGCTGCTGTGCGGATAGGGCGGTAGTGACGATCAGGCTGAGCGCCAGGCTTGATAATATGAATAGCATTTTGATTTTCATACGCGGCATGTGTCTTTTTCCCCCAAGATAGGGAAATGCAGGAAGTCAGGGGTAGCTGACGGCGTATTATGCGGTGGAAGTGGCTCCCCTTGTTGCCGGTAAATTGCATGGGGCAGGAATTGTTGCCTGTATCATGACTTGGTTTGTGTGGGTTGTTGCAAAAAAATATGGTTTTTGTTGCTTGCAAAAGGTGTTTTATGTAAATTACATTGTCGCTCTTACTGCCAAG
>CAJXXJ010000094.1 GCA_913062745.1 uncultured Phaeodactylibacter sp. | reverse complement strand
CGAATCCGCTTCGCCCTTCACCTCGTCAAAGGTATTGGTATCAATACCGACGATACGGCAGGCATCGTTGAGCAAGGTTTTGCCCTCGAACAGGTAGTTGTAATCGTCAATCTTTTTGTAGACCACCTCCACTTCATCATCAAACTCATCCTTGATCTCCCCGATCACTTCCTCCATGATATCTTCAAGGGTGACAATACCGGAGCTGCCCCCGTACTCGTCCACCACAATCGCCATATGCAGGCGCTCCTGTTGAAACTCTTTGAGCAGGTCATTGATCTTTTTAGCTTCCGGCACGTAAAATACGTCCGTGCGGATATGCTCCTGCCACTCGTAATCATCCCCTTCGTGCAAGTGCCCCAGCAGGTCCTTTACATAAAGGATGCCGGTCACATTATCGAAGTCATTTTCGTACACCGGAATACGGGAATAGCCAGACTCGCGCACCAGCGACAGCAGTTCCTGGTATCCGACCCGGAAGTCCACCGCTTTGACATCCACACGGGAGCGCATGATCTGCTTAACGGTCACGTCTCCGAATTTCACGATACTCTTGAGGATATCCACATCCCGGCGGGCCCCGGCTTCTTGCCGCACGGTCAGCTCAATCGCTTCATCGATTTCTTCCCGGCTCGGGTTGCCGGAGCCACCGGAGCTGGAAGCCAACCGCTCCTCGATCACCCGGGTAGAGCGCACGAGCAGGCTGCTAAGGGGGTGAAAAGCGGCCATCAAAAGGGTAAGCGGGCGAGCCATCAACCGGGCCAGGCGCAGGTTGTTGATCTTAGCATACACTTTCGGCGCTACTTCTCCGAACAGCACCAGCAAAAAGGTGACTCCCGCTACCGTAATCAGAAACCCGATAATTCGCCCCCAGCTTTCCACAGCTTCCGGCTTGGGCTCTGCAAACAAGCCCAGCAGCGCTTCCGCCCAGGCCTCAAAAGTGCCTGCCGGCAGCAACGCCCGCAGTACGAAATCAGAGAGGATGACGATGGCGATGTTGATAAAATTATTGCTGATGAGGATGGTCGCGAGCAGCTTGCGGGGCCGGTCCTTGAGCCAAAGCAGGCGGGCACTGCTAACAGACTGCTCCTGCTGCAACTCATCGTATTCTTTGTGGGTAAGCGAGAAAAAGGCGACTTCCGAGCCGGAGATCAGCGCTGAGCCCAGCAAGAGCATAGCGATGCCAAACAAGCCAAGCGCCAGATAAGCATGACCGATAAAGAGCAGGGAGTACTCAGAATTGACGTACAGCAGCAGTGCACTATAGGGTTCTGTTTCCAATCAGCGAAAGGGTTTGGTTAGCTGAAGCGCCTGCCCGTTTTGCCGGAAAGGAAAACAGGCAGGGCTGCCTTCTGTGATCAGAACGGCAGGTCATCGTCCGCGCTCTCTCCACTGTCAGTAGAGGAAGGCGCAACGGTCGGCCTGGTTTGATCATTGCCGGAGGGCTTGGGGTTGGCAGCAGGGCTGCTGCTCTTCACTTCATCCTCCGGATTGGGGAAATAGCCCCCGCCCGAGGACTGATCATCGCGGCGGTTATTGATTTGCCGGAAGTAGTTGGCGACTACCTCGGTGGTTTTGCGGTTGTTGCCATCCTGATCCTGCCAGGTACGGTGGGTCAGTTTGCCCTCCACATACACCTGAGCACCTTTAGTCAGGGAGCTTTCGGCGCGCTCTGCCAGCGAGCGCCACAGCACTACATCGTGCCACTCCGTCAGGGTTTGCCACTCGCCGTTTCGGTCTTTGTAATTCTCATTCGTAGCCAGGCGTAATTTGGCGACTACCGCGCCGTTTTCCAGTCGGCGCACTTCCGGGTCCAGCCCCAAATTGCCTATCAATATAACTCGGTTTACCATTGTCTTACAGCGGTTTAAAGTTTGTCTATACCAACTTTAAATATAGCGAATTGTCCCTTAAATACCAATCTATGATTTTCGGGAATGCGAATTTACTTAAGTTTTTCCGCTTAGCCCGGACAAAGGGGGCCGAATTTGGGAGTGTGGCTTCTTCCGGCAGGCTCACCTCCCAGAATACAGCTTGGATGTACTGATGAGTGAGCGTTTGCTGAAAAGGGCGGGATATTTGCAAGACCTGCGCATTGGCCCCGCCCAGCAGCCGTTGCCACAGCTCGCTTGCGCGCAATGCTTCCTCGCCGGTTTCTGCGGCGGCCTGCTCCAGCAGTGGGAACTCGTACAGGTTTTGCCAAATGTCCTTTTCAGTCCTTTTTTGCAACAGCACCTCTTCCCCCTGATTGATGACCAGGTAGTGGAAATAGCGCCGTTTTTTCCTGATCTTTTTGGATTTAACCGGCAGGCGGGCCACCTCATCAGCAGCGTATGCGGCACAATGCGGCTGCAGCGGGCAGGTTGCGCAGCGGGGCGCCCGGGGCGTGCAATGTGTAGCCCCGAAGTCCATCATTGCCTGATTGTGGCGGGAGGGCAGCTCCGGATTGAGCTCCAGCAACTGTTGGGCAAGGCTGGCGAATTCCTTTTTGCCGGCTGTGGTATCGGTAGGGGTGGCGATGCCGAAGTAGCGGGCCAGCACCCGGTACACATTCCCGTCTACCACAGCCCTGGGGAGCTCGTAGGCGAAGGAGGCGATAGCAGCAGCGGTGTAGGGGCCCACTCCCTTCAGGGCGCGGATGCCCTCGTAGGTGTCCGGAAAGTGGCCGCCCAGCTCATAGGCCACGTGCTTAGCAGCTGCATGAAGGTTGCGGGCGCGGGAGTAGTACCCGAGGCCCTCCCAGTTTTTCATGATGAGGTCCTCCGGGGCATCTGCCAGGGCCTGTACGTCCGGGAAATTTTCGCGGAAGCGCTCAAAGTAAGGCAGCCCCTGCTCTACCCGGGTCTGCTGCAGGATGATCTCTGAAAGCCAAATGAGGTAAGGATCTTTTTCGCCTTTCCACGGCAGCGGCCGGTGGCTTTGCGCAAACCACTGCGCCAGGCCTGTAACAAATGCATTTTTCGGATTATCTGTCATGCCACAAACTTAATCGTTAAGCCGGAATACCGCTTTCGGGCAGGGCCATGAAAAAGCAAGCGGCGACAAAAACCGTAATTCTTGTCGCCGCAGCGAAGCGGGAAAGTAAAAGCCCGCGCTATGTCTTTGGGTACAGTGTGTTCAAAGGCTTATCGTAGTTATACTACAAAACGGATGGTTACCGCCGGGCTTTTTCGCGCAGCTCGTTGACACTGTCGTAGCGCTTGTTGATAACATCCTTCAGCTCTTTGCGAGCGAAGAAAATACGGCTCTTAACTGTACCGAGCGGCAGCTCCAGGTGGTCAGCAATTTCCTGGTACTTGTACCCGTGGTAGTGCATGAGGAACGGAATCTTGATGCTATCATCCAGGTCCTCGATCATGCGCTTAAGTTCCTTCATCATGATATTAGATTCTGCCTTATTGGAAATGACCACACTACCGGAATTGATGTAGTACAGATTATCTGTAGAATCCATGATCGTGTTGGCCTTAACTTTCTTGCGGTAGTTGTTGATGAAGATATTCTTCATGATGGTGAACAACCAGGCTTTGAAGTTCGTGCCCGGGCGGAACTTGTCACGGTTGGTCAGGGCACGGAAGGCAGTTTCCTGAAAGAGGTCCTTTGCATCCTCTGCGTTTTTTGTCAAGTTGTAGGCGAATGAGTGCAGCAACGTTGACATCTGATCGAACTTACCGTAAAATTCTGTGGTAGACATGGCTCTTGGACTTTTGTTTAACTTTTTGAATCTGTGTTCTCTGTTTGTGTTGAATCAAAGATAAGGAATAGTTAAACAAAATACAACAATTCATACTCCGCGAGCCGCCAAAATAGCCATTTTTTAGGGCTGAATTCAAGAATTCATTTTTTATACCACTGACAATCAGCGCTTTAAATCCAAAATGTCGGGATATAGATTTTTTGCAATTTTCAAAAAAAAATGAAAGCAAGGGGTTTTTGTCCAACTTTCTATGCCTGATTTCATACTCTTGTTCAACAAGACCGGCCTGAAACAGCACAAATCCTCCCTGCCAAGCTCCTTTGTGCAGGCGATACAGACAAAGGTTAAACAAGTGATTTGCTGCTCTTCTGAAATGGGAAGAACGGATAGTGTACCTTAGGAGGGACAGCGTATCAATGGACTGAAAACTCCGGGCAGCCGCTATAAATCCGGGGCAACAGCCTGGGCTGAGAAGCCGGAGCTACGGGCTACATAAAGCTACATTTGTGCATTCCGTATGAGATAGACGGCTACAGCGCCAAAAATAAGGTTGGGGACCCACATGCCAAGCATAGTAGGAATGACCTGCCCGGCTGCAAACACTACTGCAAAACGGGAGAAAAAGATGAACAGCGCACCGATACCTACCCCGATGGCCAGGTGCAGGCCGATGCCCCCACGTACTTTGCGGGCGGCGATTGTCATACCTATAATAGTAAGGATAAGAATGGTGAAAGGCTCTGCTGTGCGCCGGTGGTACTCAATCTCGTACTTTTTAGTGTTGCCGACGCCCCGCTCCTGCTGTGTCGCGATATAGTCCAGGATTTCCGCACTGGTAAGCATCATATGCTGCTCCTTGTAGTCGACAAAGTCGGCAGGCTGCAGGTTGATCGTGGTGTCCAGGTCTTGGCCCATACCGAGGATGAGCTCCTCTTCCATCCCGTCAAAAGTCCGGATTTCGTAATTGCGCAGTTTCCAGCGGTCGGGCGGGCCCATCCATTCTGCAGTATTTGCCTTCAGCAGATAGACCAGCTGCCCGTCTTCAAACCGCTCCATTCTGAATTTGCGGGCGGTACTGTCCCGCTTGCGGTAGTAATTGATGTAGACCTTGGTGTCCGGGTTGACAAACATGTGGACATTCTGCGTCTTACCCTTGTCGTTGTTAGGCCAGATATGCTCGTGCTCCACATCCATCCGCATTTTATTACCCAACGGGATGAGGTAGTGGTTGCCCAAAAGATGCAAACCAGCTATAAAGGCGGCTGCAAGCAGGTACGGTTGCATAAAGCGCCGGAAGCTCACCCCTGCATTGAAGATGGAAATGATCTCCGAGTTGTACGCCATCCGGGAAGTGAAGAAGATGACAGCAATCAGGGTGTACAGCGGCCACAACAGGCCGGCGATAAACATTACGAACCCCGGGTAGTACTGCAGGAAAATCTCGTATGGCGTGATATCGCTCTCAATAAACTTCTCCACCTTATCACTGAAGTCAATGATAACGGAGATGAGCGTGAAGATGAGCACCGTAAAGAAGAAAGTGCTCAGGAACTTCTTAATGATATATTGGTCAAGCTTTTTGCGCATAGCGTGTATTCAAAATAGACAACCACTCAGCCCTTGATCGGGATGCATGGCCCCGGGCATCTTAACAAAACTACAACCTTATTTGCAAAGCGCTCACCATTTGCGTTTTCCAGGCGTGGAAATCTCCGGCCTGTATACGGCGGCGGGCCTCTCCTACCAGCCACAAATAAAAGCTCAGGTTGTGCAGGCTGGCAATCTGCGGGCCGAGCAGTTCTTTGGTATGCATCAGGTGGCGGAGGTAGGCCTTAGAATAGTGCTGGCTGGCGAAGCAGGGGTTGTTTTCGTCCACCGGGCTAAAGTCGTCCTTCCATTTCGCATTTTTGATATTGATCACGCCCTTTGAGGTATACAGCATGCCGTGGCGCGCGTTCCGGGTCGGCAGCACGCAGTCAAACATGTCTACGCCCAGCGCGATGCATTCCAGGATATTCTCCGGAGTCCCTACGCCCATCAGGTAGCGGGGCTTGTCTTCCGGCAGGATGCCGCACACCAGGTCGGTAGTCTCATACATATCCTCAGCGGGCTCTCCTACAGAAAGGCCGCCTATAGCGTTTCCGGGCTGCCCGGCTTCGGCAATAGTTTCAGCCGATTTTCGGCGCAGGTCGGCGTAGGTGCTCCCCTGCACAATTGGGAATAAGGCCTGCCCGTAACCGTAGCGCCCTTCGGTCTCGCCCATGCGCTGCACGCAACGGTTGAGCCAGCGGTGGGTGAGCTCCATGGAGTTTTTCGCGTAAGCGTAATCACAGGGGTAAGGCGGGCATTCGTCAAAGGCCATAATGATATCCGCTCCGATGCTGCGCTGAATATCGATGGCACGCTCCGGGCTGAAAAAGTGTTTGGAGCCATCGATGTGCGACTGGAAGGTTACGCCTTCTTCATCAATCTTGCGGCGTCCGCTGAGGGAGTATACCTGATACCCCCCGCTATCGGTGAGTATCGGGCCTTCCCAGCCGTTGAAGCGGTGCAAGCCGCCAGCCTGCTCGAGAATATCAAGGCCGGGGCGCAGATAGAGGTGGTAAGTATTCCCCAGGATGATGCGGGCGCCTATGTCGTCTTTCAATTCACGCTGATGCACCCCCTTCACGCTGCCGAGGGTGCCGACCGGCATAAAGATGGGTGTGGGGATACTGCCGTGGCTTGTTTCGATCAGCCCGGCGCGTGCCCGGCTTCCGCTGTCTGTATGTTGAAGTGTAAACTGAAACAATACTTGTGGTTTAGATTCTGTGCCGATGCTTATCCAGCTTGAGGAGCACGGAAAGCATGAGCGTAAAGCCCAGCAGCGAGGAGCCCCCCTTGCTGATGAATGGCAACGGGATGCCGATGATAGGCATCAGCCCCATCGTCATGCCGATGTTGATGAATACATGGATGAAAAGTATACCTATTACTCCGTAAGCATAGTAGCGGCTGAAGTCGTCCCGCTGCCGCTCTGCAATAGTGATTAGCCGCACGAGGAGCAGGCAAAACAGCACAATGATGCCGGCAGTGCCGATAAAGCCCTGCTCCTCGCCTATGGTGCAAAATATAAAGTCAGTGGATTGTTCCGGTACATAGTTGAGCTTAGTCATGGTGCCATCCAAAAAGCCTTTGCCGGCGATGTTGCCGGAGCCGATAGCAATTTTGGACTGCTCCAGGTTGTACAGGGAGCCCCGGGTGTCGCATTCGTCCGGGTTGAGCCATACGTTGATCCGGTCCTGCTGATGCGGCTTGAGTAAATTGTTGAAGGCATAGTCTGATGCAAACACCAGGCCGCTGCCCAGCAGGCAGAACACAATTAGGGCACGTGCCAGGCGGCCTTCCCGCTTTCGGTAGCCACCATATGCAGTGCCCAGAAAGATGACCGCAAGGCTGGCTACCACATACTGCCCGAAGCCTGCATAGGTCAAATAATATGCCCCGGCGCCGGCGGCCAGCAGCCCTCCCATCACCGTACTGCGGATACTACGCTTGGTGATCAGATAAGTGATCCATCCGATGGATAACAGCAGCATCGTCAGATAAATGAAAAAGTCGTTCGTGAGTGCCAGCGCGCTAATCAGCAGTGCAGCTACCAAACCGCCCACCAGGTAGTAATTTTGCGAAAGCCCTTCCCGGTACATCAGTATCAGGAAGGAGAGAAACACCATAGCAGAACCCGCGTCCGGCTGCAGCAGAATAAGGCTCATGGGCAGCAGCAGGATAAGCAGTGCTGTCAATTGGGAGCGGGCAGACCGCAGGTCCGTATTATAGGTATCCAGGAAAGCAGCCATACCCAGGCAGGTGCCAAACTTGGCAATTTCCGATGGCTGAAAGGAAAAGCCGCCGAAGGTAAACCAGGAAGTCGCACCTTTTATATTAGTGCCAAACAGGAGGACCAACACCAGCAGAAAAAGGGAAAAGCCGTAAATGGAGTAAGCGAAAGCACGCCAGAACTTGGCGTCGAACAGCATCACAAAGGTAAAGATCACCGCGCAGATGCCCACCCAGATCGTCTGTTTGCCGGCGGCGGTGCTGAAGAAGCCCGGCCAGCCCACTTCCAAAAACTCTTCGTGGTTGACCGAGAAAATCATCAGCACGCCGACGAAGGCCAGCGCAATCATCAGGCTGAACGTAAGCCCATCGATATTGTGAAGCAACATCTTTTGTCTTCCCCTCATCGTACTACTCGTTTTCGCACCCTGAATCAGTATCGGCTAATGAGTTCTTCCGGTGCTATATTATCGTCCTTAACGAGATAGATGCCCGGATAGTCTTGCTCCAGGATAAATTTCAGGCGCACCGCTTCAATTTTGGTCAGGAAAGCCCCCGCCCGCAGTTTGTAATACGGCTTGAGGTGCTCCCAGTCGATGGGAATGTTGGGATAACGGTACTGAAAGGACTGTTTCACCGTTTCCATCTTTTGGCGGTCGGGCGTAGCCAGTATTTGAACCCGCCAGCCTTGAATAGCGGATCGGGCTTTATTGATTTCGGCAAAGCGCTCCATCATCTGCCCGATCGGCTCATCTTCTTCCAGTTGTATGTTCTGCGCCTGCCCGGCAGTCAGGGCGGCGGCGAAGAGCAGAGCAAACAGCAGCAATTTCTTTGGCATATCTCGTTGGTTTGGCTGACAAGCGGCAGTATACCGGGACGGGCCGGGCTGACGCCTGCCATCATTTGCAGGCTACACAAAGGTAAGCCACTGCCCTGCAAATGCAGCGCAGCACTACAAATATAAAGAGGAATAGGGAGTTTTCCACAGTTGCGGCAGAGGTACTGCGGCAGAGGTGGCTACACCGGGCAACTGGCCCGGCTTCAGCGTTTAGTTCAACAGGGAAGGGCCGGCGGAGCTACCGATGCGCTGAGCACCAGCATCAACGTACTGCTCTGCATCCCAGCGAGTACGGATACCGCCTGCGGCTTTGATTTTCGACTTTCCGTCGAGCACTTCATTCAGCAGGCGTACGGACTGCAAATCGGCCTGGCCGTTGACGCCGGTGGAAGTTTTGACGTAATCGACTTCTGACTCCAGGCAGATTTCCGCTAGTTTGCGGATTTCATCTTCTTCCAGCAAGCTCGTCTCGAGAATTATCTTGATCACTTTACCTTTAAGGTGCGCAGCCGTGGTCATGCTGTCGATATCGTTCTGCACGTAGTTCCAGTTGCCGGATTTAACGGCGCAGAGGTTCACAACGGCATCGATCTCATCGGCGCCTTCGTCCACGGCCCGCTTAATCTCCTCAATTTTGGAAGGAGTCGAGGCATAGCCCATGGGGAAACCGATAACAGTAGCCACTTTAACATCGCTTTCCTGCAGCAGCTGTGCTGCGTGGCGCACAAAGTACGGGGGGATACAAACAGCGGCAAACTGATGTTGACGGGCTTCTTCGCAGAGCCGGGTAATATCGTCGGTAGCGCAGTCTGGATTTAACAGAGTATGGTCTATGTAACTGTTTAAGTCCATTCGGAAATCAAGGGTTTGTATCGAGATTCTGACTAGAAAGGCGCAATATATTACAAATATCCGGCTCTTTCATCATCTTTTTGCGAATGGAGTGTTAAGGTGCCCGCAGCCTCCCCGTCAGGGCCAGGCTGCGGGCGCAAGTTTTTATCTGCCGTGGCAGTGTTTGTATTTCTTGCCGCTTCCGCAAGGGCAAGGGTCATTGCGGCCTACTTTTTTATCCTGCCGCCTTATGGTCTGCGGCTTGCTTCGGCGGCTAACGCCTTCAGCGGCAGCACGCTGTGCCTGTTCTTCAGCGGAGCGGTTGGTCTTCACCTTGCTGAGGTCGGTGCGCTGCTCGCGGGCCTGCTCCAGTGTACGGCCATCGGAGAAAATAAGCGTACCCCGGGAGAGGTAGGAAGTCACCTGCTCGTTGACGTCG
>CAJXXJ010000093.1 GCA_913062745.1 uncultured Phaeodactylibacter sp. | reverse complement strand
ACTTACCGGCGTAAAAGACTTGCACATCCACGCCGATTTTGTCCAGCATATCTTTGAAAAAAGGAATCTGCGCAGAAGGGCCCCGAAAGTCGATGATGCCCAGGGGGTTGAGGTAGAGCGCATCCGCTGTGCTCGAGAGGTACCAGGCTCCGGAAGTGTAGTATTTGGCGTAAGCCACAATGAACTTGCCGCTGTCCCTGAAGTCGGCCAGGGCATCGTACAGTACAGAAGCGGTGGCCATACCGCTGCCGGCCAAAGCGTCCACTTCCAGAAAAATGCCCTTGATATTGTCGTCTGTTTTTGCGTTTTCGATCGCGTCAACCACTTTGCTCAGACCAAGGACTTTGTCGCGGTCAAAAGCGAAAGGGTCTATCTCCAGGTTATTCGTTTGTTCGGGTATAGGGTCGTCAAAGTTGAGGTGCAGTACCGAGTTCGCCTTTACCTCTTTGGGGGCATCCGCCTGACTGGCGATGCTGCTGATGACCAGCGTTCCGATCCCGAAAAGTAGCGCAAGAGCGAGGAACACGCCGAGGCAGGAAGCGAAGAGGAACTTAAAAAATTGTTTCATGCGGTTATTTCTGCTTTTGATATTCTGCAAATGTACGGATGAAACAACCGGCTGACCTGAAGTTTTAGATGAAGTCCCGAATTTTATAGAAAAATGGCAATTTTATCCGGGCTGCCAATTCTGCAAAGATGGCTACACAGCGGGCAGATTCTCCAAAGCCAATGCGGCAATTTCGCGAAAAGCCGCTAACTTTATACTTTCGGCAGGAATGTCTGCCAAACTTTGAGAGGTACCTTAATTAATCACTCGCAACATATTATGAGCACAACTTTGAAAACACTGAGCGGCCTGCTGACGCTGACCACCATACTGTGGAGTACACCGCTGTTCGCACAGCCGTTGGAAGTCACCAATGCAGCTCCCTTTACTCCCGAAAACCTGATTTCCAACATCTTCCTCGGCGATGGTGTGGAAGTAGTTGATATTCAATTCCTCGGTAATGCCTCCGCCGTGGCTTTCTTCAATAACGGGCAGGATGAAATCGGTATTCAGCGCGGCGTGGCCATGTCTACCGGCTCCGCTACCAGTGCGGGCGGAAATATAGGTATTGACCAAACGGGCATGATGTTTTCCTCCGATAATACATCGGGGACGAGTACCGACCCCGACCTGCAGGCTATTACTGCCGGGCAGCCCATAAATGACCTCGTTGGGTATGTCATCACTTTTATACCAACCTCGGATACCCTGCGCTTCGACTACGTTTTCGCTTCTGAAGAATATCCGGAGTACGCCTGTTCGCAGTACAACGATGTCTTCGGGTTTTTCATAAGCGGCCCGGGCATCAACGGCCCCTTTTCCAATGACGCTGAGAATATTGCGCTCATTCCGGGGACCAACCTGCCAGTGACGATTAATAATGTCAATCCGGGCACACCGGGCAGTCAGGGTAATGCTGCCAACTGTACGCCCCCGCTGGGCTCCCTCAACTTCGCCAATTTTTTTAACGATAACGATGGCTCCACCAACGCGCCGGTCTACGATGGTTTTACCGATGTATTCACCGCGCAGGCTGTGGTGCAGCCCTGCGAGACGTACACCATCAAGCTGGTGGTAGCCGATGTGTTCGACGGAGGCTGGGACTCCGGCGTTTTTCTGGAAGCCAAAAGCTTTGGTACGGGGTCTGTTTCTGCCGAAGCCGCCACCGCCAGCCTCGACGGTTCAATCGCAGAAGGGTGCACGCCGGCTTCCCTGGTATTTGCACTACCAACTCCTGCCTCCGAGGACGTGCCACTCGACTTTACCCTGTTTGGTGATGCAGAAGAGGGCGTGGATTACAGCGAGGTGCCGGACGATCTGTTTATACCGGCCGGCGACAGCGTGTTGATTATTGACCTCTTTGCTTTTGAGGATAATCTGGAAGAAGGCACCGAAACTATCTATCTCGACTTTCAGCGGGACCCCTGCAACCGCGATACCATACCCATTTTTATCCAGGATTACCGCCTCGTGGAAATCGACCTGGGGCCGGATACCACCGTATGCCCGGGCTCGCAGGTATTGCTGCAGGGGGAGTTGCCGGTGGAAGTGCCGGATCCACCTTCCTTTACCAATTCCAACCCGCTTCTCATACCGGACATCCCCAGCGGCATTCCATTGTTTCGGGATATTGATGTCGGAGGAGTACTGCCGCCCAATCTGCAACCTGGTGTCATCCGCTCGGTTTGTATCGACAGCCTGGAGCACCAATGGATAGATGATCTTGATATATTCCTGTCCAGCCCGGGCGGCCAGTTTATTGAACTGAGCACAGACAACGGCGCGGACGGCGGCAATGGCCTGGGGATGGACAATATGGTCCGTACCTGCTTTACGCCCACCGCTACCGATCTGATCACTGATATCACACCGGCGGATATGCCTTTCACCGGTGAATACCAGCCTGAAGGCCTGTGGGAAGACCTCTACGGCGAAGACCGCCCGACCAACGGCACCTGGACTCTGCAGGTAACGGATGACGCCTTCAGCCTGGGCGGCACCCTGTTCAGCTGGACGATCACCTTCAACCCGGTTTACGATATCTTCTACAGCTGGTCGCCGGCAGAAGGGCTGAGCTGTACCGACTGCCCGAACCCTATGGCCGTGGTAGACAGCACCATTACTTATACCCTCACGGTAACGGATGCCTATGGCTGTCAGGAAGTGCAATCCATCACCATTGCCACTCTTGAAACCCTGCCCGCCCCGGAGTTAAGCTGCGAGGCCGTCACCGAAAGCTCCGTTACTGTAAGCTGGGAAGAAGTACCCGGCGCAAATGGTTATGAAGTCAATGTAGACAGCACCAACTGGGAGCCGGCCAATGGCAACAATTCCCATACGGTGACCAATCTGCCAAACGCCACAACGGTACACTTTCAGGTGCGTGCTATCGGAGAGTGCGACGGGCAAATCGATACGATCAGTTGCACCACCCTGTCGTGTATTCCGGCGGATATCAATGTCCTCAATACAACGGACGTCAGCTGCTTTGGCGGCTCAGACGGCAGCCTTTTGGCGGAAGCGAGCGGCGGGCTTCCCCCCTATGAGTTCGTCCTCAACGGCAATCAGAATACAACGGGCCAGTTTAACGGCATCCCGGCTGGTACGTACGACCTGATTGTGATCGATGCCGATAACTGCGCTGGCCTTCAGGAAGTTGTGATCGGGCAGCCGGACTCCCTGGCCATCGACTTTCAGGTGACGGATATCAGCTGCCCGGGCGCTGCCGATGGCAGGATCGCTCCTCTGGTACAGGGTGGGTTTCCGCCCTTTTCCTACAGCTGGGCAGATGGTACCACCGACTCGCTGCGTACCGGGCTTACAGCCGGCACCTACAGCCTGCAGGTGGAAGATGCGCAGGGGTGCTCATTTAATTACGATATAGCACTTACAGTTCCTGAGCCCATAGCCGCCACCGTAGCTGTTGCAGAACCCCTGTGCGCCGGGGAGCCCTCCGGAAGCCTGCAACTGGAAGCTACCGGAGGCACGGGCCCTTACACCTACCTGCTGGAGACCGGAGCAACGAATACAGCGGGTGCATTTGATAACCTGGCTGCGGGTGCTTACAGTTACACCATCACGGATGCGAACGGCTGTCAGCTGCAGAGCGATACGCTGATCGGCGAGCCGGATGCACTGCAGCTGCAACTCGATGCACAGGACGCTACTTGCTTTGGTAGCGCAAACGGGCAGGCTTCCGCAAATGTCAGCGGCGGTACAGCGCCTTTCACTTATGAGTGGCAAGATGCTTCGGGAGCGACTGTAGGCGCAGACAGCAGCCTTTCCGATGTGCCGGCTGGAGTTTACAGCTTACTGCTCACGGACGCCAACGGCTGTATGCTGTCTGAAACCGCGGACATTAACGAACCGGATACGCTGGAAGTATCAGGCAGTACCACTCCTGCAAGCTGCGCCGGCTTGTCTGACGGGGAGGCAGAGTTGCAAGCAACCGGAGGCACTATGCCTTACACTTTCAGCTGGAGCGATATCGGCGACGGGCCGCAACAGCGCGACGACCTTCCCGCCGGAGCATTTACGGTTACCCTGACCGATGCGAACGGCTGCATAGACTCCACCAGCATCAGCATCAGTGCGCCACAGGCTTTACAGCTTTCGCTAAATGCCGACCCGACGCTCTGCTTTGACTCTGTGGACGGGCAGGCTGCCGTGGAAGTCGAAGGCGGCACAAGCCCCTATACCTATTTGTGGAGCAACGGGCAGCAAACGCCTTCCGCACAAGGCCTGGCAGCAGGAGAGGTGAGCGTGGCCGTTACGGATGCCAATGGCTGTGAAGCATCCGCAACCGTAGAGGTGCCCGCTGCGCCCGGCATCGACCTGGAGCTATCCGCTGAAGACCTCAGCTGCTTCGAAAGCGGGGACGGCACAGCTACTGCAAACGCTACCGGAGGTGCCGGCGGTTTCGCCTACAGCTGGAGCAACGGCAGCAACGGTCCTGTGGCTGCCTCACTGATGGCCGGCAGCTACACCGTCAGCGCTACCGATGCCAACGGCTGCATGGTTACGGACAGTATTCTGCTGGAAGAACCCACGGCTCTCGCAATGAGCTTTTCGGCGGAAGCCGCTACCTGCCTGCCGCAACCCGACGGACAGGCAACGGCAGAAGTCACCGGCGGCACCGCTCCCTACACTTACGCCTGGAGCGACGGGCAGAGCGGCAGTCAGGCTGAAAACCTGTCCGGCGGCACCTATGAACTCACCGTGACGGATGCCAATGGCTGCACCCTGGAGGAAAGCGTGGAAATTGACGAAGTGTCACCTATTGTGCTGGAAGGAAGTTCGGAAGCCGTCGACTGCAACGGAGGTAGCGATGGCAGCCTCACAGTCCTCGCAGAAGGCGGGCAGGGCGCATATACCTACAACTGGAGCAATGGCAGCACCGCACAGCCCACCCTCAGCGGCTTGCCCGCCGGCAATTACGGCCTGACCGTTACAGATGAGCTGGGGTGCGAAAGCAGCCTCGGCCTGCAAGTTGATGAGCCCGCCGCGCTTTCCATTAGCCTGAGTATAGACAACATCAGCTGCTCCGGCGAAAATACCGGTCGGGCCAGCGCTACCGTGAGCGGCGGTACGGGCCCCTACGCCTACAACTGGAGCAACGGCCGCGAAGGCCCGGCAGTCGATAGCCTGAGCGTAGGCAACTACGAGCTGGTGGTAACAGATGCCAACGGCTGTACTGCCGAAGAGAATTTCAGCATCGAAGAGTCTGCGCCTATCTTTATTACGACAGAGGTGGAGCCGGCAGACTGCTTCGGAGCAGCCACCGGAGCTGCTCAGCTGGCGGTAAGCGGTGGCAACCCGCCCTACGCTTACAATTGGTCGAATGGTGCACAGGGCAACGCGTTGCAGGATGCTGCGGCAGGCGATTACACCGTCACGATTACGGATGTCACCGGCTGCGTGGTAGAGGAAGAAGTCTTCATCCCGCAGCCGGATGGCGCGCTGCAGGCGGAGCTGTCCCCCGAGCCGGTCGTTTGTGCCGGCGAGTCTACCGGCAGTTTACAGGTACTGGCAGAAGGCGGTACGCCGCCCTACCGGTACAGCCTGGACGGCGGCGAGTTTTTTAGCGGCAGCAGCAGCTTCCTGGGGCTGGATGCCGGTACGTATCAGGTGCTGGTACGCGATGGCAACGGCTGCCTCTTTGAGTCGGCAGAAGCCGTGATTACCGAGCCGGACCCGCTGACGGTAGACCTGGGCGAGACCCGGGCCATACCATTTGGGCAGACCACTACGCTACAACCGCTGGTAGAAGGGGGCGTGCCGCCCTACAGCTACACCTGGTCGGCACCGGATAGCACGGTGCTGTCCTGCCTGGACTGCCCGGTGCCGGAGGTAAGCACTTCCTTCCAAATTACTGTGCAGCTCACGGTGATTGATGCACAGGGCTGTGAGGCAGATGCGCTGGTGACCATTTTTGCAGAAAAAGACCGCCCGGTTCTGGTGGCTACCGGCTTTTCGCCGAATGGCGATAACCGCAATGACCGCCTGTTCCCGCAGGTACAGGAAGACATCGAGCTGGAAGTGCTGTATTTCCGCGTCTTCGACCGATGGGGGGAGCAGGTCTTCGATGCTGAAAACATCCTGCCCAACGTGCCCGAAGCCGGCTGGGACGGCAGTTACCGGGGGGAAATGCTGCAGCCGGGTGTGTACATCTGGCATATTGGCATCGCCTTCCCGGATGGGCTGGAAGACGATTTTTCCGGGCAGACTACTTTAATTCGATAACGCAAAACGAAAAGCAAAATGATGAGATGGGTATTATGGGGTGCACTGCTGATGCTGGCCGCCTGCGCGGGCAGTACTGAGGGGGCATCGGAGCGTCAAAAGGAAGCTGCACAGATGCAGGAACAGGAAAAGGCCGATTACGCAATCGTTATCCACGGCGGAGCGGGCACCATTTTGCGTGAAAACATGACCCCGGAGCGCGAAAAGGCTTACCGGGATGCCCTCAACGCTGCGCTTGATGTCGGCGAGCAAATCCTTCAGGAGGGGGGCAGCAGTGCGGATGCTGTGGAGCAGACGATCATCTTTATGGAAAACAGCCCGCTGTTCAATGCCGGTAAAGGAGCCGTCTTTACCAGCGAGGGCAAAAATGAGCTTGACGCTGCTTTTATGTCAGGCAACGACCTCAACGCTGGTGCGGTGGGCGGCCTGACGAATGTGAAAAACCCCATCCGGGCAGCCCGTGCAGTCATGGAAAAATCGAAACACGTTTTGCTCACCGGACAGGGTGCAGAGCGCTTCGCCACGGAGCAGGGGCTGGATACGGTGCCTGCAGACTACTTCTACACCGAAGACCGCTGGAATGCCCTGCAGCGTGCTTTGCAAAAAGAAAATCAGGGCACCGGAGCGCTGCTGCCTGCAGATTATAAGTATGGCACCGTGGGCTGTGTGGCGCTGGACAAAGCCGGCAATATCACAGCCGGTACTTCCACCGGCGGCATGACCAATAAGCGCTACAACCGT
Source organism: uncultured Phaeodactylibacter sp. (assembly GCA_913062745.1). Taxonomy (GTDB): domain Bacteria; phylum Bacteroidota; class Bacteroidia; order Chitinophagales; family Saprospiraceae; genus Phaeodactylibacter. The sequence continues at coordinate 2,617 of CAJXXJ010000093.1, read as the reverse complement.
TTCGGGGATGTACCGGTCATCGGCGCGGGCACTTACGCGAATAATGCTACCTGCGGAGTGTCCTGTACCGGCCACGGCGAGTACTTCATCCGCTACGCTGTCGCACACGACCTGAACGCGCTGATGGCTTACAAAGGCTGGCCGCTGGACAAAGCGGCGAACCACATTATTTTTGAAAAACTGAAGCCGGCCGGCGGTGGGGGAGGGCTGATCGCCCTTGATGCTTACGGAAATGTCACGATGCCTTTTAATACTGCTGGCATGTATCGCGGCTACGCCAAACCGGGGGAGCGGGAAGTAGGAATATTTGGGGAAGAGTAGGAAAATGAAGCTGGCAGGTCAGGCTTTTGCCTGTAACGCTGACAAGCCCGGAAAGGAAATACCGAAAACGAATATTGAGCAGCCCTGCGCCGCATACGGTGTGGCGCAGAGCTGCTCCGTTTAAAACTCCAAAGCCTTTCTCACCTGTGCTTCTTCCCGCATGGGTTCCTGCAGCAGTTGCAGCCGCAAAGTGCGCTTATCTTTGTCCTGGTTAATCCGCCGGACTTCCTCCGGGCGGAGTATGGCAATTTGCCCGCTCTTGGTCACTACCCAGATCAGCGCTTTGCTGTCGGCCTCTATGGCCGGGATGCGGTCACCGCCGGTGTAGAAGCGGTATACTGTGTTTTTGCCATAGTCGACGAGGTAAGCCGTATGTGAGCTGTAGTCGTTGCCAAACTGGTCTTTGAAATTCAAGGCCATCGGCGATTCATTGAGCGGGATGGTCCGCGCGCAGTTCCACACGCCAAGCTGATCTGCCTTGAAGCGGTTGATGATGCGGCGGCGTACCAGATAGCGCTCGTCCTCGTCCGTACCCGGCGTGCTGCTCATTGCATCCATTTTAGCATCGTAGGCAGCTACTGCGGCTGTCCTGCGCTCCCGCGCCTGAGCCAGGATATCTGCGCGGGCTTCTCGCAATTGCTCTTCGCGGGCTTCCGCTGCTTGCCGGTACTCCTGCAATTCTGCGCTGTAGCGGTCGAGTGCCCGCTGATAGTCTTCACCAAAGAGTACAGGGCGCACAATCAGAGTGAGCTCAGCTTTGGGGTGGATGAGCGTCAGCTCGTAGTCGCGGTTGTTAAGCGGGCGGATACGGGCGGCTTCCCAGGCAACGCCAAAGGCGCGTTCATCGTAGGCCGGGCTGTTGGCGGATACCTGCCAGATGACATTCTCGTAGGTCTGTTGCAGTTGCGAGAGCTCCTCGCGCACGCGGCCGTTTTCGGTATCTTCGATTTCCATCTGCCCGTCCAGGAAGTCAAGCTCAAAAGTAGGCAGCCCTTCTTCTTTGACCTGTGGGCGCAGCGGCTTAATCAGAGAAGGCAGGCTCTGCTCGAGTTCCGCTATCGCAGCTGCTTTGCGCTGTTCGATTGCCTCCAGCTCCTCCAGCAGCAGTTCTTTCTCTTCGCGTAAGGGGTCTTCTGCATCCACGCGGCTGTCTTCAATCAGTTGTATTTGGTCTACCGCCTGATAGCGCCACTCATTAATCAGGGTGTCCAGGTAATACACGTTGTAGCTGGGCGGAGCATTCAGGTTGATGCCCGGCACCAGAATTTCGGAAACGAGTTCCACTTCAATGGTTTTGCCGTTGACCAGCTGCACGCGTTCTCCGTCTTGCTCAGCGTAAAGCTCAATCATACCGGCAGATTCCAGCAGGTAGCGCTGACTGGCAGAGTCATAGCGCATTGGGATGCCCGCCATGAAGAAATCCACATAGTCGTGCATTTCGCGGTAGTAGACGTCCACTTCTCCTTCGATGAGTTGGCCGTAGTCATTAGCGAAAGCTGCTGCCGGTACTACCAGCCGGGAGCCGCTCGGGTATTCGTATACGCCCCCTTCGTTGTTCCGCACCCGGAAGTTGGCAAACTGTGGTGCTGCGACGGACTTGATAGGAGGGACCATGAAGTCTTGCTGTCTGAAGTAGTCCTCCGAGCTCAAAAGCTCGGCTTCCGGTGCAGTAAACACGCCGCCCAGCAGAATCAGCGCGAGGGTGATCGCTGCTGCCACTGCACTGCTGATGTAGACAGTGCGCAGCCGCCGCATGCGGGCCGCCCGCCTGCCCGGGTTTTGTGCCCCGGCGCGGAAGCGCTGCAGCAAGGCATCGAAGTCCTTGTGCCGTCCTATTTCCTCTTTGGAGGGCAGCTTCGGGTTTTTCTTGAATTCGTAGTTTTTTCTCATGGCGCTTAGGTTTTGCTGCCCTTTCGGGCAAATCCAACCTGATAATTTTTAATCCGTCATTTGCTTTTTCATCCGGTTCAGTATCCGGAATGTTCTCACCTTAGCGTTGTTCTCTGTGATGCCCATGATATCGGCAATTTCCTTGTACGGGCGCTCCTCGAAGAAGCGCAGTTCTATCAGTTGCAGGTCTGACTCTTTGAGCCCGTCCAGCGTGTCAAGCAGTTCCGGCAGGCGTTCTTCGAGCTGGCCCGGCTCTTCGATTTCTTCCATCAGGCTGGCGAGCGGAGCGTCTTCCAGGGTGACGACCCGCTTCTTTTTAGCCTTACGGAAATGCTGGGCAATTTCGTTGCTCGCAATGCGGTACAGCCAGGCCGAAAAGGGCACGCCTTTGAAGGTGTACCCATCG